>CAJWQP010000091.1 GCA_913045445.1 uncultured Nitrospina sp.
CATATTAACGCTCACTTTTTCAACCCCCTGATCTCGCGCAAACAAAATCCCGCCCAACTGCATTTCGAGGGACGGGGCGTACTAGCAACAAAAACCCTCCCGGGACGGGGCGTACCAGCAACAAAAACCCTCCCGAAACACAAAAGGGCAGGTCACTCCACAACCAATTTAATTCTTTCCTGCCAAATTGCAATAGCCAACATAAAAAAATTCATTGGTGACATGGCATCGGTTATGGCTCTGATTATTTAGAAAGACGTGTTATTAGTCGCTCTCTGAGAGGTGCCACGCCAGCACACCCAATCATGGGAAATTATGGACGGCAATGCGGACTTCCAGCCCATCCTGCATCCAGCCGATGTTGCTGTGGCCCGCTACTGTAGTTATGATTCCCTCTTTATCAATTTTCCGAATGCGATTGTTATCGCGATCTGAAAAATACAGGTTTCCTTTTTGGTCGAACATCATGCGGAACGGACTTTTGATATTCGCCTTGACCGCTGGTCCGCCATCACCTGAATATCCTGGCACCCCGTTACCCGCATAAGTTGTGATAATTCCGTTTACGTCTATCCGGCGGATACGGTGTGAGGTTTGCTCAGCAATGTATAACGCCCCATCGGGTCCAAGGGTAAGTCCACCGGGGGATCTTATACCTGCCTGCAAAGCCGGGCCGCCATCGCCGTGATCTTTAAAATCACCTGTTCCTGCCATTGTGATGATAGCTCCATCCAAATCGATTCGCCGTAATTTACTACTCCCTGAATCGGAAAAAATGATATTGCCAACGCTGTCGATAACTACTCCATTGGGATGAACTTCCACTCCCAGAGAAACCAGACTTTTCTCGGCAACTGTTGAGATAATTCCCTGCGTGTCAATCTTGCGAATGTTCCGGTTTACTGAGTCGGTGATGTAAACGTTTCCTGCCATGTCCGTATTAATATCGCTGATGGTGTGAAAAGACGCTTCGGTGGCGGGTCCACCATCCCCGGAATTTCCCTGTGTACCGTTTCCGGCAAAGTGAGTGATAATTCCCTGCACATCGACCTTGCGCACAATCCAGACATTTCCCGAACGTTGGGTGATATAAATATTATCAGCAGGATCAATTGCTAAAACGTCTGGCAGGTGAAACGCCGCATCGCGAGCAGGTCCCTCATCGCCCTCACTGCCCTGCTTTCCATTACCAAAAACAGTTCTGATGATCCCGTCGGGCCCAACTTTTCGCACTCTCTGATGCAATCGGTCGGCAAAAAGTATATTTCCCTGACTATCCACAACGATACCAGATGGGGCATCCAAAGTAGCCCCGCCGCCGGGTCCGCCATCGCCTCTAAAAAAAGAATTCCCATTTCCTGCCACCGTTTCCACCCGACGCCCCTTAAGCTCCACTCTTCTCACGCGAAAATGATTGCGGTCTACCACCAGCAGGCGGTCTTCGCCGTATAACGCCAACGCAAACGGCAGGTGCAAAGTTGTTTCCGCCGCAATTTCATTATCACCGTTAAACTCCTTTTCACTGAATCCCATAAAAGTAGTGATAACGCCTAACTTATCGACCTTGCGTATGCGATTATTGTTACGGTCAGCGATATAAATGATTCCCGCAGAATCAACAACCACATCGGTCGGGTAGGCCAGACTGGATTGATTGGCCGGGCCATAGTCACCGCCAAAGGAATGAGTACTGTCCCCGGCGACAGTGGTGATGATTCCCCGCTGGTCGACTTTTCGTACACGATTATTCCCCCGGTCGGCTATAAAAAGATTCCCTTCTCCATCCAGAAAAATACCGAATGGATACTTGAGAAGCGCGCCTGTCGCAGGCCCAAAATCGCCACCAAAGCCTGGTTTCCCCAACCCGGCTACGGTCATTATAGTTCCGTTGGTATCGACCTTGCGAATACGGTTGTTGGATCGGTCTGATATATAAAAATTGCCTGAAGAATCAAAATCCACATCTGATGGAAAATGGAGCGGGGCCCAGGTGGCAGGACCACCATCTTCACAGCAACCGGGAACTCCTGTTCCCGCAACGGTGGTGATGATTCCATCGGAATCAATCTTGCGAACACGATGATTATTGCGGTCGGCAATGTAAAGACTGCCATTATAAAAAACCAACCCAGCGGGAAAATTCAGAGAAGCTTTCAGTGCGGGCCCGCCATCGCCCTCATATCCGGCGATACCGGTACCGGCAACGGTAGTGATGATTCCATCCGGGCTGACTTTGCGAATGCGGTTCTGAGAGCGATGAGAAAGATAGATATTTCCTTCAGGGTCGGTCGTTATACCATCCACCAGAGTCAACACCACCGAGGTTCCCGGTTGACCGTCGCCTAAATATTTATACGGATACGTTTCGTCTGCATGCGTCGAGAACGCCGAGCACAAGAAACCCGCCAAGAGAGCAAGAAATATAATTTCCTTTAATTTCAACATCTTACAAGTCATTGGCCAACCTAATGGATCAGGTGAGAGTCGCGCTCTTTTGAGTTTTTAGTTTAGACTATTTTAGCTCACCGGGTGATAATTTGAATTTTTCCATCTTTATTATATTTGAACGCGGCGATCATGGATTCTTCGCCCAAACGGTTTTTCACCATGTCCAGAGTTTCAAGCCTTGGGAATGATTTCGACTTGATCAGCGCGACTCCACCAATATCAGAAAAATTGTTTTCCCCAACATAAAGCGACTTGAGGTTAGGAAATTGCCTAGCACTGGCTAACGCAAGCGCACCTTCATCCCCTATTTCATTGCGAAACAGGTTGAGAGTTTCCAGTTTTGGAAATATATCAGGGTTCGCCAGATATTTCGCACCGAGCGGTGTCACCAGATTATCGTTGAGCATAAGAGTCTTCACATGCTGGAAGTTATCTGATTTGACCAGCAGTTCCAGGCTGTCGTCGCCTATCTCATTTTTCCACAGTTTTAAGGTTTCAAGATTTCTTATATGATGTGATTCCGACAGGACTTTGAGTCCTATGTCCCCAATCATATTTCCCCATAAATCGATGTGTTTCAGGTTGGCGGTGTGAGGGGATTTTGCAAGTGCCTTTATCCCTTTATACTTAACCTTATTTCCCTGTAGCAAAAGGGTCTCCACACCGGAAAGCAACTCCATGCCTGCAAGTTTTTTTGCTCCCTTGGGGCCGATATTCGCTCCACTCAGATCCAGAGTTTTTCCATCCTCGCTCAGACGACTGCGGATCAATTGTTCCACGCTTTCTCCGCCAAAACCAATTCCGGGAAAGAAAAGTACAAACAGAATGCAATACAGTAAATATTTTAATTTAAATGGATATCTTGATTGAGAGGACAACATTTTATCCGAGTGTCGTGCTGAGCCTGTCGAAGCACATACCTTCTTTAACCATGGCTTGCACTTCTGGCTACTCACTGTTTATTGACAAGGCCCTTCGACAAGCTCAGGGCGACAGTTTCTTTCTGCTAAAAATACTTTTCCAGCAACTTGCAAAACTAGACTAACAGATATTTAAAAATCGTATAGATTATTTTAGTTCCCGCCTTGAATGTCCCGGAAACAGTCCCGGTAATCTTTGATACACCTATTCGCTCACGATAACGTACGGGGATTTCCTGAATTCGCAATTTATGTTTCACAGCCTTGACCTGCATTTCAACGGTCCAGCCAAAATTGGTATCCACCATATCGATGGATTTCAGCGAATTATAACGAATTGCCCGAAAGGGTCCCAGGTCAGTAAAGCGGTGACCAAAAAATATGCGCATGAGAAAGGCGGCCAATTGATTGCCATATCTTGCCTGAGGCAAAAGTGCCGCCCGGCTTTCTGCCAGAATCATCCGGCTCCCCAGCACAAAGTCCGCTTTCCCAAAAATAATAGGTTCAACCAGTTTCTCAAGTTCTTCGGGATAATCACTGTAATCACCATCAACAAACACAACTATATCGGGATCATTCAGCTCAGCGATTCCCCTAAGGCAGGCCGATCCGTAGCCACGGCGCACTTCGTCAACCACTCTCGCACCATGTTCTTTTGCTACTCTTGAGGTATCATCGCTGGAGGCATTATTGACTACTATGACTTCGATCAATTTGTCTTGAGGAAGGTCATCGAGGACATGTCCGATGGATTCCTCTTCGTTGAAGGCAGGGATGACGACGGATATGCGAGGGTCCATGGACACCATCCGTTCAATTGGGACCGCTGATAGCCTGTTTGACTGAGCTCACAAATTCGGCCAGTTTACTGTCCCGCTGAGCCGGGTCAGGATTCTGTTCTATCAGTTTCACGATAGCGCTTCCGACAATAACCCCGTCGGATACTGCCGCCGCGCTACGAGCCTGATCCGGACCAGAAATACCGAATCCAACCAGCACCGGGATATTTGTCGCCTGTTTGATGGACTCAACTTTATCACCCAGTCCTTCAGACAACTCACTGCGTACACCAGTAGTCCCGGTAAGAGAAATGTAATAGATAAATCCGCGACTATGCTCAGCGACCATCCGCACTCGTTCATCGGGACTGGTAGGTGCGAGCAGGTGGATCATATCGATGCCCTTTTCCTCCGCGCTGGCCGAAAATTCACCAGCTTCCTCCGGCGGCAGGTCGGGAATGATCACACCGTCCACTCCGGCAGACGCGGCATCTTTTATGAACTGTTTCTCCCCGTATACAAAAACGGGATTAAAACTCGTCATCAACACAATCGGAAGTTCTCTGCTTTGTCGAATCTCTTTGACCAGGGCGATAATTTTCTTCAGGGTCGTACCGCTTTTAAGCGACCGCAGAGCCGATGCCTGAATGACCGGACCGTCTGCCAACGGATCAGAAAAGGGTACCCCCAACTCTATAATATCGGCTCCGCTGTCATCGATAATATCCAGAATGCTCTTGGTCGATTCCAGGTCGGGATCGCCGGCGGTGATAAAAGCGACAAGCGCCTTTGTATTTTCAGCTTTCAGCGTTGCAAAACAATTTGTAATACGACTCACGAATCAGCCTCCATGCGGTCGGCAACCTGGTTAACATCCTTGTCACCCCTTCCTGAGAGGCAGACCATTATAATTTCATCTTTTTTCATTTTTGGAGCCATTTTTGCGACATGCGCTATGGCATGCGATGATTCCAGAGCGGGTATGATCCCCTCAAAGCTCGATAGCAATTTGAATCCCTCCAGCGCCTCTTCATCGGTGATATTTTCGTATTGCGCCCGCCCCGAAGTTTTCAGGTAGCTGTGCTCACAACCCACTCCGGGATAGTCGAGTCCGGCGGAGATGGAATGCGCCTCCTGCACCTGTCCGTCGTCATCATGCAGAAGATAACTCATCATGCCATGAAGAACACCCGTACTCCCGTGACTGAGTGTGGCACCATGCTTGCCGGTTTCGATGCCTAATCCAGCCGCTTCGATCCCCACCAGTTTCACACTTTTATTCTCAACGAACGGAAAGAACAGGCCCATCGCGTTACTGCCGCCGCCAACGCAGGCCACGCATACATCGGGCATACGTTTTTCCACTTCCATAATCTGTTCACTCGCTTCGTCTCCTATGATGCGCTGAAAATCACGGACGATCATTGGATAGGGATGCGGCCCTACCACAGAGCCGATGATGTAATGCGTCGTTTCTACAGTGGTGATCCATTCGCGAATGGCTTCACTGGTAGCATCTTTCAAGGTGCGGGTCCCTGCGGAAACAGGAATCACCCGCGCACCGAGCAATTTCATACGAAATACGTTGAGGGACTGCCGTTTGATATCCTCTTCCCCCATAAACACATCGCATTTCAAACCAAACAAGGCCGCCGCAGTTGCTGTGGCAACACCATGCTGTCCAGCACCCGTTTCCGCGATCACCCTTTTTTTGCCCATACGAAGTGTAAGCAGAGCACTGCCGATGGTGTTGTTGATCTTATGTGCCCCGGTATGGTTGAGGTCTTCGCGCTTCAGATAAATCTTCGCCCCGCCCAGGTGTTTCGTGAGTCGCTCGGCATAATAAAGAGGAGTGGGGCGACCCACATATTCCTTCAGGTAATATTTCAAATCACTCTGAAACTTCGGATCGACCCGGGCTTCGTTATAAAGTTTTTCCAGTTCTTCCAGCGCGGGCATCAATGTTTCTATGACATACTTTCCGCCAAATTGGCCGAAATGCCCACGAACATCGGGAAGGTTCATATCTTTCGTTTTGTCGTCCATTAAAATTCCTCTAAATACTCTGCATCATTAAAAGCGTCTTTGCGAGGAGGCCGAACTGACGAAGCACCCCTTGGGGCACAAGCAATCCAGGAAGTCTGGATCGCCACACCGTCTGCGACGGCTCGCGAAGACACTGTCAAAACTTGCGAACTGCCTTGATAAACTCGCCTACTTTTTCCGGATCTTTTATTCCCGGTGATTTCTCTACACCGGAACAAACATCCACACCGTAAGGTTTCACCCGATGGATGGCAGTATACACATTAAACGGATTGAGTCCGCCTGCGATAATGACCGGTCCCTGTTTTTTCGCGCGAAGCGCCAGGTTCCAGTCAAAAACCATGCCCGTCCCCCCCCTGCTCTCTTCATTAAATGCATCGAGCAGATATCCACTGACATCATAACCAGACATTCCTTTAAGCGACTCAGCATCTTTCACCCGAACCGCCTTGATCACCCGTCTCTTTACACGCCGACAAAATGCGGGTGACTCATCGCCATGAAGCTGAACCGCTGTCAGTCGGCATTGCTCGGCTATGCGATTGACCTTATCAGATGTCTCATTCACAAAAACGCCCACGGTTTCAATAAAAGGTGGAAGCTGGACCACGATGTCCTTGACATCCTTCTGGGAAATGTTACGCGGACTTTCCTTATAAAAAATGAATCCGACCGCATCGGCACCGCTTTCAATAGCAAGCAGAGCGTCTTTAAGACTGGTCGTACCGCAGATTTTAACTTTGGTTCGCGGCTGAAGTTTTTCTATCACCTGTGAATTCCTTTAGTTTTTCCCCAATGTTGTCAGCTGTCATCAAGCTTTCGCCGATCAAAAATGAATGCGCTCCCCGCTCCTCAAATTCTTCGATCTCTTTCCTGCTATAGATACCACTCTCGCAAACTAGGGTGTTTCCCGGAATCTGGAGCGCCATGGGGATAAGCCGTCTGGCGATACCAAGGTCGGTCTTCCCACTGGTCAGATCCCGATTGTTAATACCGAGAATCGTACCTCCTGCGGCGAATGCCTTTTCCATATCCTTTTCATTATGCGTTTCGACCAGCGCGGGGAGTCCCAATTCCTTCCCCAACTCAAGAAGATCGGCTAAGTGGTTTTTGTCCAGCCAGGTTGCGATGAGAAGAAACCCATCCGCGCCAAAAGCCCTAGCCTCGTAAACCTGATACTCATCGAAAATGAAATCTTTCCGCAAAAGAGGCGTTTCAACACACTCCCGCGCCTTTTCAAGTGTCGACAGACAGCCGCCGAAATAACTGGATTCCGTAAGGATAGAAAGAGCCGCCGCGCCATTATCCGCGTATGTTTTGGCGATTTCCGCCGGGTCTACGTTAGCCCTCAATTCACCCTTGAACGGAGTGCGGGGTTTGATCTCGGCAATGATGCGTGAGCCGCCATTTGGCGAGCCCTTATCCGGCTGAAGTGCCTGCTCAATATTTCTAACCTTGTGGCTCTTGTCAGCCATACGGGTCTTGACATCCGCCAGCGCCAACTGCCGCTTGACGCTACCGAGCTCCACCTTTTTATCCGCGAAAATTTTATCAAGTATATTGGACATTGATTCAATAGCAAACTCAGGAAAGTGGCATTATAGCGTTTTATCCTCTGGGTCGCAAAAGGAAAGAATATCAACGACTTCTAATATTAAACAGGGGTTTCCCGGGTTGATCATAGAGCCAAATGGCTTCTATCTCATCAAACCCTTTAGCAGCTCTGATGAATGGTGCAATAGTGCGGTTTTTTTCCGCCTCTCTTAAAACACTACCACTAACAGTTTTAACAGAAACACTGAGAAATGACTGAAAATCAGAAGA
>CAJWQP010000092.1 GCA_913045445.1 uncultured Nitrospina sp.
AACCCTCGGTAGGGGTTAAGCCTACACACACTTAGCAGGCGTGCGCCTTAAGCCAGCTCGGCCACCTCTCCTTATTCGTTAATTATCGCTTTATGGTTATAAGTCAATGAATTACAGGCCCAGCGCCACAAATCGACAAGTATTTAATATGGCGGAGGGAGTAGGATTCGAACCCACGGTACTTTCGTACAACGGTTTTCAAGACCGCCGCCTTAAACCACTCGGCCATCCCTCCTTAAAGTGTTTTTTAATAATTATCCAGTTCCGTCAAAATGTCAAGAACCTGTTATCACTCTGAAAACAAGTTATTTTTGCGGAGCTCGTTATCTTTTCCTTTTAATCCGTTTTTCAATACCTTCTATTTTCATTTTTAGCAGAGCCGGATAGGTATAGTTATCATTCAGTGCCTGAAACATGTCGAAGGCTTCCTGTAACATTCCTTCTTCCTCAAGACAGGAAGCGACAACAAATTTCATTTCATTGCGGTATCTGCTTCCTGGGTAATCATCAAGAAATTTAGCATAATGGCTTTGAACATCTGGACAACGGTTCAAGGTATATTGGATTTCAAGAATTTTAAACTGGGTTTCCTCGGCCCATGTACTTTTTGGATATTTTTCGAGAAGGACTTCGAACTCTGCCAGTGCCTGTTCATAATTCTGCTTTTTAAAATATATTTGCGCGATTCGATACTGGTGATCACCATTCGTTTGTGGTCGGTCAAACTCGTTTATCAAGTTTTGGTATTCAATAATCGCCTGATCAAAATCTTTAAAGGTAAATTCCATGATCTCGGCAATATATTTTTGGGCATCAAAACTAAACGGACCTTTTTTGTTCAGCTCCATGACTTCCTGAAAATAGCTGATAGCCTGAGCGCTGTTATTTAAACTGAAATGATAAATCTCTCCAAGACGAAATAACGCTTCTTCCGCGGGTCTGCCAGATGGATATTTTTTTAAAACCGTTTTAAGTATTTCGATAGCGCCGTGGTTGCGGCCTTTAATCCATTCATCGTTGGCTTTAAGTACCAGTTTTTCGCCGCCGCTCTTTCCACAGGCTGATAAAAGAAAAACCAGGAGAATTGGTAAAATCAATCTAAATAAAGTTTTCATGAATGCGCCAACCAATAACTTCAATATAACAAATGGGAAGAACGTGAGGGTTATAAGAGGGTGCTGTCCGGTTTTATGTGTCGGATTCTTCCATCAATTTCTCAATGCAAACCACTTGGTTGTCGTCTTTTAATCCCACAACGCGGACACCCTGGGTGTTTCGGCCTATGATTGAGATTTCGTCTACACGCATGCGAACAATATTTCCATCGGATGTGATAACAAGAATCTGATCCTTTTCTGTCACTTGTTCAACGCCTATTACCGATCCTATCTTCTCATTGCATTTAATGGTTATGACTCCCATACCACCGCGACCCTGAACGGGGTATTCGCTCAGTTCCGTTCTCTTGCCATAACCTTTAGCCGTGACTGTTAAAATGGCTGTTCCCGGTACAACAACACAAGCCCCTACAACTTGATCATCTTCTTTCAGGCGTACTCCTCTCACTCCACGACCTGTCCGTCCAATGGGCCGGACCTCGTCCTCAGAAAATCGAATGGAATTTCCGTTTTTCGTCACCATGAGGATATCCTGTTTGCCGTCTGTTATCCCTACTGCAATTACCCGATCATCTTCATCAATGGTCAATCCGATAATTCCTCCCTGACGAGGTTTGCTGTATGCCATCAGGGCTGTTTTTTTAACCACTCCTCTTTCTGTAATAACCAGAACATTTTTCCCTTCTTCAAATTTTTTGACCGAGAGAATTCCTGCTATGCTTTCATCGGGTTTAAGTGGAAGCAGGTTAGCTATGGATTTTCCTTTCGAGGTACGAAGCACATCGGGAATGGTGTAAACTTTGAGCCAGTGCACTTTACCAAGACTGGTGAACACCATAAGACTATCGAGTGTTGATGCAATGAATATATTTTCCACCACATCTTCCTCATTCACTTTCATTCCTTTAATTCCTTTACCTCCTCGGCGTTGCGCTCGATAGTTATCTGTGCTCTGGCGTTTGATGTAGCCGCCGCGTGAATAACTGACAACAACATCTTCATCTGCGATCATATCTTCAATATCAATATCATCGGCTTCGCTGGGAATTATTTCGGTGCGCCGCTCGTCACCGTATTTATCTTTGATCCCGATCAGTTCATCGCGAATTATCTGCAATTTCACGCCATCATTTGACAAAATATTTTTCAGTTCTTTAATTAATTCTATTATTGCTTTTAACTCGTCAACTATTTTCTGTCGCTCAAGTCCTGTTAAACGTTGAAGTCGCATTTCAAGAATGGCTTTACTTTGAATCTCTGATAACGCAAATTGTTTCATCAGGCCGGATAGGGCCTCTGCTGGATCTGCCGCCGCCCGAATCAAAGCAACAACGGCATCCATATTGTCGATGGCTATTTTAAGTCCGAGATATATATGTTCTTTTTCCCGTGCTTTTTTTAAATCATATTCGGTTCGACGGGTCACTACTTCCTTACGAAACACAATGAAGTGATGAAGCATTTCTTTCAGGTTAAGAATTTTCGGTTGCTGATTCACCAATGCCAGCATGATGATGCCGAAGGTATCTTGTAGCTGTGTATTTTTATACAGGGTATTTATTACGACCTGGGCTATGGTCCCCTTTTTTAATTCCAGCACCACGCGAATGCCTTCGCGGTCTGATTCGTCCCGCAAATCGGAAATTCCTTCCAGTTTTTTATCACGAACAAGATCGGCAATTTTCTCAACAAGACGCGCTTTGTTTACCTGGTAAGGTAGTTCTCGAACCACTATACGTTCACGGTCTCCTTTTTCCATTGGCTCTATGAGCACCCGCGCACGCACTTTAACGATCCCCCTGCCGGTTAAATATGCTGATCGAATTCCCGAGGTTCCGTTGATGATACCGCTGGTTGGAAAATCAGGACCGGGCACGATTGCCATGAGGTCCTGAACCGAACAATCCGGGTTCTCTATTAGGTAAATAGCTGCATCTGTTATTTCTCTAAGGTTATGCGGCGGAATATTGGTGGCCATCCCAACGGCTATTCCTGAGGCACCATTGGCCAGCAAGTGTGGAAACGATGATGGTAAAACGGCCGGTTCTGTCAGGGATTCATCATAGTTCGGATCCCACCGAACGGTGTCCTTCTCCAGGTCATGAAGTAGCTCCTGGGTGATCTCTGACATACGAATCTCGGTATATCTCATCGCGGCGGCTGAATCGCCATCAATAGACCCGAAGTTTCCCTGCCCATCAACTACCGGATAACGCTGGGAAAAATCCTGCGCCATTCGCACAATCGTGTCATATACCGCAGTGTCTCCATGCGGATGGTATTTACCAATTACATCACCCACGATACGTGCAGACTTTTTGTATGGTTTGTTGTGCGCGTTATTCACCACTTGCATTGCATATAGAATGCGACGATGAACCGGTTTTAATCCGTCTCTTATATCGGGCAATGCACGACCAATTATTACGCTCATTGCGTAGTCGAGATAAGACGTTCTCATCTCCTCATTTATATTTACCGGATTAACTATTTCTGGCATCGCTTTTCCTTTTTAAGTTCTTCTTCTCGTTTGCATCATGATTTGTAATTGCGATAAATCAACAGGAGCTTGAGTTATTTTAATATATCAGGTGACTACAGAAATGGTGCTCTCTTCCAGTGAAGAGAGGCGTTGGTTAAATATCTATATTTCTGGCTTCTAGTGCATGTTGCTGGATGAATTCTCTTCTCGGTTCCACCGCATCGCCCATGAGAGTGGTAAACAACGTTTCCGACGCCACCAGGTCTTCTGCTCGGACTTGTAAAAGAACCCTTTGTTCCGGGTCCATTGTTGTCTCCCAAAGCTGGGTTGGGTTCATTTCACCTAAACCTTTATAACGCTGGATCACCATCCCTTTTTTTGCCGCCTCTAAAATTGCTTCGAGCAAATCATGTTTATTTTCTGCCGAGATAGTTTCGGGGCCTGCGGTAAGCTGAAATGGCGGATGGTCTAAACTCCTCAATGGTTCATAGACTTCAAGAATTTTTTGAATGATCACCGAATCAAGAAACTCTGCATTAAATTTAATTTCAAATTCACGCCCCTGATCGTGACCCAGGATAATAAGCTTGAGTAAATTACTTTCTGAATCCAGACCTACCTGTAAAGAAACATCTTTAACTTTCGAGTTCAGGTCGATTTTACTTTTTCCATGAGATGTTTTTGCGACAATGTTTTCTGGGTCTGATTTATCTAGCTCCAGATTAAAACGTTTTAATTTATTTTTCACGTCCCACTTAATCTCACCGCCGTTAAGAAACTGAATGGGCAAATTCAAGAAGGTGCCGTTGTAATCAATTTTCTTTTTATTTTCCTCGTTGATCAATTCGTCGAACAACCCGACGATTGCCTCCATTAATGTTTCCAGGGATTCAAAACACTTGCTTTTCAGTTTGAGCTTAACCAAGCCATTTAGAATTCTTTTTGGGATATTGTTTTTTACTACTTGGAGGAAAAAATCTTCGTACCGAACTAAACTATTCACCAGAGTTATAAGATCTTGTCCGCTGTATGTCTTTTTTTCTTGTCCCCTTGTTTGAACTTCCATTTTTTCAGTTCCCTGTTCGACAAGGTACTTGAACAAGTCTTTTTCGTTTTTTAGATATCTTTCTTTTTTTCCTTTTTTAATTTTGAATAGGGGCGGCTGGGCGATGTAAAGATTGCCCTTTTCTATTAATTCATTCATCTGTCGAAAAAAGAATGTCAGAAGTAATGTCCGAATATGAGCCCCATCAACATCCGCATCAGTCATTATTATTATTTTATGGTACCGAAGCTTATCGGGATTAAAGTCGGACTTACCTATCCCCGTTCCCAGGGCTGTAATCAGGGTTCTGATTTCATCGCTGGCGAGCATTTTATCGTAGCGAGCCTTCTCTACGTTTAAAATTTTACCTTTGATCGGTAGAATCGCTTGGTACTTCCGGTCTCTGCCTTGTTTGGCTGATCCGCCAGCTGAATCTCCCTCGACAATATAAACCTCGCACAGAGCCGGGTCTCGTTCCGAGCAGTCAGCTAGTTTTCCTGGCAAAGCGCTAATTTCCAAAGCATTTTTACGACGGACCAAGTCCTTGGCTTTTTTTGCCGCTTCCCTCGCCAAGGCCGCGCTTATCGCCTTGGAAACGATTGCTTTAGCGACACCGGGTTGTTCCTCAAAGAATTTGCCAAGCTGGTCATTAACTATCTGTTCGACCATTCCCTTAACTTCAGTATTTCCCAGTTTACCTTTAGTCTGACCCTCGAATTGCGGTTCGGATATTTTTATACTTAAAACAGCGATCAGACCTTCCCGAACATCGTCTCCGGTCAAACTAACGTTGGTATTTTTAAGCATCCCATTTTGCACCGCATAACTGTTTATCGTGCGGGTCAGCGCAGAACGAAAACCGCTTAAGTGGGTTCCACCATCACGGGTATTAACATTATTTACAAAGGTAAAAACTTCCTCACTATATCCATCGTTATAAATTAACGCTAAATCCAAATGACTCTCTTCCTTTTCTTTATGGATATAGATAGGCGCAGAATGTAATATTTTTTTATTTTTACCAAGATGTTTTAAAAAGGAAACAATGCCACCTTCGTAGTAAAAATCATTATCACTGCCACTGCGCTCGTCATGAAGGTGTATCCTTAGCCCTTTATTAAGGAATGACAACTCTCTCAACCTATTTGAAAGCACATCATAACCAAAGTTTAACTCGCTAAAAATAGTTGAATCAGGCAGAAACGTTATCTTCGTCCCCGCTGTCTCACATTTTCCTATTACCTCCAGTGGGGTTAGTGGTTTTCCTTTTGAATACTTCTGCGAATATATCTGACCATTCCGCTTTATTTCCAAAGACAGGTGCTCTGACAATGCATTAACAACCGAAACACCTACACCGTGTAGACCTGCCGATACCTGATAGGTATCTTTATCAAATTTCCCTCCGGCATGAAGAACGGTCATTACCACCTCTGCGGCTGATATTTTTCTATCCGGGTGAATATCAACGGGTATGCCGCGACCATTATCCGACACGGCCACACTATTATCTATGTGGATGGTTACTTCTACTTCTGAACAATGACCTGCTATAGCTTCATCAACGCTATTATCCACTAATTCAAATACTAAATGATTGAGCCCATCAACACCGGTTCCCCCTATATACATAGCAGGACGTTTTCTGACAGCTTCAAGTCCTTCCAGAATTTTTATATTAGTAGAATCGTAAACTTTTTGAGGTTGGGTCATTTGGTGTGAGTTCTCTTTTACTATTATTATAAGAAAAAGTTAATATATGAATTTAGAAGTAGTAGTAGAGCCTGTTAGAATGTGGAAAAAACGCAGAACCTGCCGAATCTAAACATAAAAAAAGTTATTAAAACTTGTTATTTAAAGTGAAAAATCTGGTCTTTTGGAAGGGCAACCCAATAGAGGTTTATTATACCTTAAATTTGCTGTTTTTTTCACACTTTTTAAAGAGGTTTCAGAGGGTTTTTCCACTCTCAATCAAAGCGATGATTTCTTTGACGCTTTTTTCTAAGTCCCCTTTTTCATTGATTATTTTAGATAGCTTTTTGTGGGAAAAAATGACGGTCGTGTGGTCTTTGCCCCCAAATTGACGACCTATGTCAGGCAGGGAATACTTGGTATGTTCACGGCATAAGTACATGGCTATTTGACGTGGAATGGAGATCTCGCGGGAGCGTTTTTTGGACTTCATGTCGGATATTTTTATATCAAAATATGAAGCAACTGTTTTCATGATTGTTGAGATGGTGAAGTTTTTATTTTTATCGTGAGCAAACTCCTTTAACACATCCTGTGCCAATTCAAGGTTGATTTCGCGATGAGTAAACGATGCAAACGCGATGATACGTAGAAGAAATCCTTCCAGCTCCCTGATATTGGTTTTAATGTTGTTCGCAATGAAGACGGCAACATCTTGGGGTATAAGCTTATTGTGCGCTTCTGCTTTTTTGTAAATTATAGCAACCTTTGTTTCCAAATCAGGAATTTCTATATCTGCGACTAAACCCGACTCGAAACGGGATCGAAGTCTTTCCTCAATGTTTATCAGGTCTTTCGGATATTTATCACTAGAAAGAACAACTTGTTTATGTGACTCATAAAGTGCGTTGAAGGTGTAGAAAAACTCTTCTTGTGTGCGATCTTTCCCAGCCAGAAACTGAATATCATCCACAAATAAAACATCTAGAGGGCGGTACCTGTTCCTGAAAGAGGGCATGTCGTCCCGCTTAAGGGATTCTATAAGATCAACCGTGAAGCTCTCGGCGGAAAAATATCGAACTCTTGATAGAGGGTTCTTTTTCAATATGGTGTTTCCAATGGCGTGTAGTAGATGGGTTTTGCCTAGCCCAACGCCGCCATATATAAAGAGTGGATTATAAGTCAATGCCGAGTTGTTGGCGACAGCTGAGGCCGCGGCATGTGCAAACTGGTTACTTGAACCCACGATGAAATTGGAAAAACTGTACTTAGGATTGATAGAGCTGAAAGTGGGGGAGGTATATTCTACCTTCGTTGGCTTAGGAACAGGTATTTCCTTTTTTTCATCACCAAGGCATTCCGCTTCCGTTATAAATTGCAAACCAATCGGTTCGCCCGTTAACGTCTTTAAAATGGACTCAATGAGCTCGTGGTAGTTTTCTTGAAGGCATTCTTTGTAGAAATTATTTGGTACGGCTAT
>CAJWQP010000093.1 GCA_913045445.1 uncultured Nitrospina sp.
TACTTATAGTCCTGCAAATGTAACCGCAATGGCAGACTGCTGACCGTTGAATGTAGTGGGTTGCTTGTTAAAACTTTTACGGATCGACTGGACGGGTGTCAGTCCTGGATTCCTGCTTTGACGGTAATGTCGCCGAAAACCTTGGTACGACATCCCATTCTCTGGTGGGGTTCGAGACGATGCAGTTTCTCAAAAATGGATAGCTCACTCACATTTTCAATCGGGGTCGGCTCGATGACGCATTTGCCACAGATTGCCATCCCTCGACAATTGAGGTGAGTGTTGAGGCCCTTATAAATATCAACGTCCTGAAATAATGCCGACTTTCTCAGGTTGGCACCATAACCTAATTTGTATTGCTTGGACTCGCCAGTTTCATCGTTGACTATCGTAACCTTGGGCATGCTATTCCTCGCCTCGTTTATTCTAAACTTTCGTTATCGGGTCTGAAAAAGGGACATTCTGCACCACACGGATTAAAAGTCAATCCTTATTTCTCTAACCGGGTGAAATCTAAAACCTGCCCGTTAGATTGAATAGTTATGGCCCGTGAGGATTTTTTTATCTTTCAAATACTTGTAAACCGTATTGGCCGCTTCGATTTCCTTTTCTGTCTCAGCCTGTGATAATTTTATTTCAAAATTCCCCTCTGGCTCCTCGTCATCGGTAACGAAAATTTCCACTACAGGGCAGGGTTCCACCAGCAAACGGAGATCGCTATGGTCTTCCTGATTAAATACGTTGGATGTGGATATGACCACATGTCCGGCATCGAGAAACAGCTTTGCAACTTCACCGAACCGCCGCACCACCTCACCTTCCTGCTTTTTGTGCTGTGACTCAATATCAGCGGAAACACCCAGCGCCACGTTACGCCCATCCAGCAGGTAACTCTGGTAATTGAGTTCAAAAAGCTTGTGCTCAAGGTGCCGGGCCAGTTTGGCTTTCCCTGTACCCGAAGGTCCCACGATCAATATAAGTGCCGACTGATGTCCGTTGCGATAAGCCCTTTCCTCTGGCTTGATATCGCTCTTGAGCCAGTGAAAGTCACGATGACGAATTTCATCACGTAACCGGTCCGTTTTACTTGGCGTGTAGGTAGTTATGATTCCCCCACCGCACACATCGTATTCATCCACCAAAACAAAACGACCTGTTGTGGGGATGGAGCCAAACAAATCGAAAGCAACTGGCCGGGTCGTTCGCAGTGTGACTTCGGCGACATCGTTCTTGGCTAAATAATCCTGATCTTCCAGTGTTTCCAGTGTCGAAGCATCAACTACCTTTTTAAATCCGACAACCTCACATGTCACTTCCTGAGTGGTTAATTTCAGCGTATAGGATCTTCCTTTTTCAAGATGGCGTTTGCCCATCCAGAATACGTTAACGTCAAACGTGGTGGAGATGATCGGCAGTTCTGTTTTGAGAGCCGCAACATCGCCACGCTCGGCAAAAATCTGTTCGGTCAGGGTGAATCCTATGGACTGGGAAGCTTCTGCTGTTTCGGGTTGGTTCTCAACACTCCAGGCTTCTATCGTTTTTATCACCCCGGACTTGTTTGAAGGAGAAAAAATCAGTTCGTCTCCCACCTTGACCGTGCCCGACTCCACCCTTCCGGCGATGATCCTTCGTTCGTCAAATTTATATACATCCTGAACCGGAAAACGGAACGGGAGGTGAACGGGCGTTTTCTCCTCCTCAAACTGGTCAAGCATCTGCAAAACACTCGGCCCTTTGTACCAGGACATCTCATCGCCTGTTTTCGCAATGTTGATTCCCAATTTGGCGGAAACAGGAATGTATTCCTGGGCCTGGACACCCAGAGATTCGAGAAACTCGGTATATTCCGATTTAATTTTGTAGTAGACCTCAGGATCATAATCAACCAGATCCATTTTATTGATGACCACCGCCACCTGGGTGAGCCCCAACAGCTTGAGTATGTACCCATGGCGACGCGACTGTTCCTGAACCCCTTCGTAAGCGTCAATGAGAAGCAGGGCCGACTCGGCATTGGCCGCGCCAGTCACCATATTTTTCAAAAACTCCTTGTGCCCGGGAGCATCGATGATGACATATCGTCTTTTCTTGGTATTGAAAAAAATCTGCGATGTATCAATGGTAATGCCCTGATCCTGCTCTTCCTCCAACGCATCCAGAAGAAAAGCAAACTCGAACTCCTTGCCCTGACGTGTGCAGATGTCTTTAACAAAATCCAGCTTACCTGTAGGCAAGCTGTCGGTATCAGACATAAGACGTCCGACCAGAGTGGACTTACCATGATCCACATGGCCCACTATGACCATCTTCATCAGACGGCTACTCAATGGTTCAACTTTTCCGTTATCGCTCATTTAATTTTTTCTTATTGGATTTAATTACACTTTTGAAGGAACAGGCAAATCATCTCATTCAATTACATATATCCTCGTGCGCGTAGTTTTTGCATCGCGTATGTATTTTCCTGATCCTGGGCTCTGCCGGAACGTTCCGCAGAGGTTGTGTCTTTCAGTTCCGCAATGACCTCCTCCACATTTCTGGCCTTGGAATCAATCGGAACCGTACAAGGTTCGCAACCCAAAGACCGGTAACGTTTGCCCTCCGCATTGGCAAAATAGAGGTCAATGATAGGTATCTTTTCACGATGAATGTACTCCCACACATTCAACTCGGTCCAGTGCAGGATCGGATGAATACGAATGTGTGTTTCAGGAGAAAACGATGTTTTAAACTGGTCCCACAACTCTGGAGGCTGATCCTTGAAGTTCCACTCAAAATTTTTGTCCCGTGGTGAAAAATAACGCTCCTTGGCCCGGGTCCCTTCCTCGTCCCTGCGAATACCCAGCATCAGCCCGGTATACCCTCTTTCCTCCATGATCGCTTGCAAACCCATGGTCTTGAGCGCTTCGCAACAGACCAGACGGCCTTTTTCATGGTTCATTCCCTCATCAAGCGCTTTCTGGTTACCGCCGACGACCAGATTGAGTCCCCATTTTTTGGCAAACTCATCCCGATATTTAATCATTGCGGGAATTTTAAATGAGGTGTCAATGTGCACCAACGGAACCGGGCAGTGACCAAAAAATGCTTTTCGCGCCAGCCATACCAGCACCGTCGAGTCCTTGCCGATAGACCATAACATGGCAAGGTTCTTGAAGTTCTTGTACGCCTCACGAAGTATAAAAATGCTCTGATTTTCCAGCTCGTCTAAATGGTCCATTTATATATATAGGATTGTTTTTGGGCAACAAAAACGGGGATAAACACACTTTATCCCGTTCATTGAGTGGAATCAAGTGCTTATCGGGATTCGTTGTAGAAAAGGATGGAATTATGAGACAAATCCGGGCCAGCGTCAACCCTAATCCTCATTTTCCGGATCAGGCCCCGGAAAAATAAATGCACGATTCATCTTCACGGAGCTGTATCTGGGAAAACTGTTGGGTGAACTTGAGGTAGGCATCTGAAAACAGGTTTGGATTCTCAACCCTGTTCCCAGTCATTTTATTTTCCACTCCGTTCCCTGAGCGGTGTCCTCCAGAACGACTCCCATTCGCGTTAATTGGTCCCGGCACTCATCGGCCCGCGCCCAGTTTTTGTCCGTGCGCGCCTGCTTGCGATCTTCGATAAGACCTTCGATTTTCTCTACATCAAGCCCAAGCTCCGACTGCTTGATGTCAAATATTTCCTGCTTGATCTTTTTCGGCGAATTTTCCAATAACCCCAGCAGTCTGCCAGCAAACCGGAATGCAGACACCCGCACCGCGAGTTTTGCCTTACCCCCCGATCCACCGCCGATTTGACTGCACTCGGAATTGATCGCCCGCAACTCTTCATTCAAATGAGCCATCACCACAGCGGTATTGAAATCGTCATCCATCGCCTCCTCGCACTTCTTTATGAGAGGATGAGCCTTGACCTGTTCCGAAGGAACATAATAGTGATCAGCCACATAATCTTCCGAATTCTCCAAAGCCTCGTAAAATCGCAATAAAACCTTTTCCGCGTCATCCAGGTTTTTTTCACTGAAATCAATCGGGCTCCGATAATGACTGCTGATCAAAAACAAACGCAGTGTTTCCGGATGATACTTTTTATAAATATCGCGCAGGGTGAAAAAGTTGCCCAGCGATTTCGACATCTTCTCCTTGTCAATATTGACGAACCCGTTATGCACCCAGAACCGGACTGGCGCACAGCCGGTAACACCGCAGGATTGCGCGATTTCGTTTTCATGATGAGGAAACACCAGATCCTTGCCGCCGCCGTGGATATCGAACGTATCGCCCAGATACTTGCGTCCCATGGCTGAGCACTCGATGTGCCACCCAGGCCGTCCCGCGCCCCAGGGACTGTCCCATGAAGGTTCACCGGGCTTGCTTTTTTTCCATAACGCGAAATCCAGCGCGTCACGTTTTTGTTCGTTAACCTCCACCCGCGCACCCGATTGCAAGTCGTCTATATTCTTGCCAGAAAGTTGACCGTAATCGGCAAAAGAAGTCACCGAATAAAAAACGTCCCCATCCGATTCATAAGCTTTTCCCCGTTCGATCAATGCGGAAATCATAGCGAGCATTTCAGGAATATGGTCGGTCGCTTTCGGTTCTTCCGTCGGCGATTGGATATGAAGCTTTCCCATATCCTCATAGAACGCATCGATAAACTTTTCCGTCACCTCCTGCCATGGAACATTTTGCTCGTTGGCGCGGTTGATGATCTTGTCATCAATGTCCGTGAAGTTGCGCACATAATTGACATCGAATCCGCGATGCTTCAAATAGCGAAAGATGGTATCGAAGACCACACCCGCACGACCGTGACCGACATGGCAATAATCGTAAACCGTGACGCCGCAAACATACATGCCCACAGCGTTTTCACGGATCGGTGTAAACTCTTCCTTCTTACCCGATAAGGTATTGAATATTTTGAGTGTCATAGCGACCTAACCTACCACCCCAAAACAAGCAAAGTCAACCATAGCATCTGTTGGGCATAGTGCCTCTTAGGCCTTGGTTTATAGAGGGACTATGCCCTTACAAAGACTTGGTCTCCTTGGGACTCCACCACTCGGCGCGGGGCCAATAAAAAAAACCTCTAACCACAAAGCACACCCGTCCAGCCGATCATTAAAATATTCAAAGGATTGGAGGGCTGGGCAGAGGGCACGGAGAAAAAATTTTGACCGGATAAACAGGGTTACCCCAAAACGCGCTTTTACTTTTCTCTGTGCTCTCTGTGGTGACAAGCTCCTGGTTCTGTCCTTGGTTTTACCGTTTCTTGGATTCGCCGCCATCGATGAACAAAATCTCTCCATTGACGAAGGGGCTGTCGATGAGGTAATCGAGTCCGCGCAAAATATCAGACAAATTGCCGTGGGTCTGGGTGGGAATGTTTGGCGCGTTCTTTGTGAGGTATTCATCTGTTTGACCTGCCGGCGGCAGGATGAGTCCGGGTGCTATACCATTAACGCGGACGGTCGCGCCCCACTCCACTGCGGAAAGTTCGGTCAGGTGCGCCAGTGCCGACTTGCTAACGGAATAAGCGCCAAACGTGGGGACTCTTCGCGAAATACGCTCGTCCAGAATATTTATGATGAGTCCACCATTAACCTTTTTCTTATACTCGCGCATCAAAACAAAGGGTGCCGTCAGATTGATATTGATCGTGTCGATCAGCGCACTGTCTGATGTTGCTTCCAGGCTTTCCTGAATGAAATTCGCGGCGGAGTTGACGAGCAGATTGAGGGAATCAAAGTCCGACAGGACCCGATCCATCAGCGGGGCCATCGCATCAAAGTCGGTGAAATCGGCGGAGTAAATTTCGCAACAAACACCCTGCGCTCTTGCCGAGTCGGCGGTCTGTTCGGCAGATTCCTCTGACGTTCCGTAATGAAGCGCGATATCGTAACCGCGTTCCGCAAGATGCAGAACCATGGCGCGGCCCAAGCGGACAGCGCCTCCTGTGACTAAAGCAGTGGACATGACGAAACCTTCCTCCAATATGCTATACTCTCCGCACAGCACAATATTACGCGGATTTGAAAACTATAACAGAAAGCGATTAAAAAACCATGAACGACACAAACAAAGCAAAATCGGTGAACATCACCGTACTCACCGTAAGCGATACGCGAACGGATGAAAACGATAAATCCGGGGACACTCTGGTCGAACGCATAAAAAAAGCCGGACACCGCCTCGTCGAAAAACGGATCGTCAAAGACGAAATTTCTCTTTTGCAGGCTACCCTTAAGGAATGGATCGATTCACCTGAAGTCGATGTGGTCATATCCACCGGCGGTACCGGCGTAACGGGAAGAGACGTAACGCCTGAGGCCTTTGAAGCTTTATATGAAAAACCCATTCCCGGTTTTGGCGAATTGTTCCGGCAGTTGAGTTATGAAAATATCAAAACTTCCACAATACAATCGCGCGCAACGGCGGGTGTCGCCAAGGGAACTTTCCTTTTCGCTTTACCCGGTTCCACCGGCGCGTGTAAAGACGGCTGGGACATGATACTCGTTCATCAGTTAGACAGCACTCACAAACCCTGCAATCTGGTAGAACTGATGCCCCGATTGATGGAAAAGTAATAAAACCCGGTTCTTGGTTCATAGTTCTTAGTTCCTTGCTGTTGCTGATATTTTTTGAACTATGAACTCTAAATTATGAACTCGCCTTTTCATGCAACGATTAGAATTCTCAGTCGACTCCGACCACAAAACCCAGCGGCTGGATGTTTTCCTTTCAGAAAGTCAGGATGAACTCAGTCGATCCCGCCTCAAGAAACTGATCGAGCAGGGTCACGTTTCGGTCAATGACTCCCCGGCACCGGCAAAGTACAAACTGAAGGCCGGCGATAAAATAATTCTAAATGTTCCTGCGCCCTCGACGGCGCAAATAGGGGCTGAGCCGATTTCGCTTAACATCATCTACGAAGATGAGGTGATGCTGGCCGTAAACAAACCTGCGGGAATGGTGGTGCACCCTGCGCCGGGCCATGGAAGCGGAACTCTGGTCAATGCCCTGCTCAGCCATTGTACTGACCTGTCTGGAATCGGCGGAGTCGAAAGGCCCGGCATAGTGCATCGACTGGACAAAGACACATCCGGCGTGGTGCTCGTGGCGAAAAATGAAATAGCCCATCGCGCTCTGGCGCGCCAATTCAAGAGTCGGGAAATAAAAAAAACTTACCTCGCCCTTGTACGTGGAGTGGTGAAGACCGCTTCGGGAACAATCGGATCCTCTATAGGCAGGCACAAAACCAATCGCAAAAAAATGGCCGCCGACACAGAGCGGGGCCGTCAGGCGCAAACTCGCTACGAAGTTGTGGAAACCTTCGGTCATTTCTCCTATCTAAGGCTGTTCCCGAAAACAGGAAGAACCCATCAGATCAGAGTCCACCTGGCGTCAATCCACCACCCCGTTCTCGGCGATGCACTGTATGGCGGTAAAGTCACGGGACCCTACCAGAAGATGCCTCGTCAAGCCCTGCATGCCCACAGAATAGAAACCCCGCATCCCGTCAGCACAAAGCCCCTGATTTTAGAAGCTCCCCTGCCGCCAGACATGGCAGATTACCTGATGAAATACCGTCAAAATCTCACCAGTACACCCTGAACGCTGAATTCAAGTTATTTGCTTAGCAAAAACTAAAGGACCCTTCAAGTTCAAATAATTCTTCTGACTCTCAAATATCATCCAGAAAAATCAGATCAACGCA
>CAJWQP010000094.1 GCA_913045445.1 uncultured Nitrospina sp.
AAATTCTCTGATTCAATTGTTTTAATTCAGGCTGGCATCTGGCAGACATTCTCTGTGGAGACGGGTTCTTCTGTAACGGGTACCTTCTTTGTAGCGGACTTCCTGACAGGCTGGGGATAACGAAATACTTTGCCTTCGTAGTTTTTGATGATGACTTCCTTTTCGTTGTGCTCGATGACTGTGTTGGGCAACAAACGCACCTTCCCGCCGCCGCCCGGCGCATCAATCACAAAATAGGGAACACCCATTCCCGAAGTGTGTCCCTGCAAATCACTGATGAGGTTTAACCCTTTCTGCACATCGGTTCGAAAATGATCGGTCCCCATGGCCATATCCGCCTGATAAATATAATAGGGTTTGATTCTTATCATGAGAAGTTTGTGCATAAGTTCCTTCATAACTCCAGTGTCATCGTTCACCCCTTTGAGAAGAACCGTCTGGCTCCCTAATGGAATTCCCGTGTCGGCCAGCATGTTGCATGCCTTCTCCACTTCCGGCGTTATTTCTTCCGGATGATTGAAGTGCATGTTGAAATAAAGAGGGTGATATTTTTTCAGGATGTCGCAGAGTTCGGGCGTTACCCTTTGCGGCAGAGTTCCCGGCACTCTCGTTCCTATACGAATAATCTCAAGATGCGGAATACTCCTCAACTCGCTCAGTATGCGGTCCAGTTCCTTATCAGGAACCAGCAATGGGTCGCCTCCTGAAAGGATGACGTCGCGCACTTCGGAATGTTTTCGGATGTAATCGATTCCCTGGCGTAATGTTTCCCGCGTCACCACTCCGGGGAAACCAATTTTTCGCTTGCGTGTGCAAAAACGACAGATGATCGGACATTGGTTATTGACCATCAGCAAAACCCGATCAGGGTACCTGTGCACCAGTTCTGGTACAGGCATATCCCCCTCTTCGTTTAGCGGATCAGAGACAAGAAGACTTTCCTCATCGACGATATCGTCCAACTCATCAAGTGTGGGGACCACCTGCTTCCAAAGCGGATCATTCTCATTTTTTATCTGACTTAGAAAATAGGAATTGATGCGAGCAGGGAAAATATCAACAACCTTTTTCAATCGTTCCCGATAATCAAAAGACTCCGGAACAAAGGGGAGGTCCTCTACCTTCACAACACTGTCACTCAGGTGTTTTTGCCATTCTTGCATGGTTTACCTTTAAGGGGAGTTTAGGATTCGACAGGGTAAGTTTTTTTCAGGTAATCAATGATCTCATATTCATCGCTTAAAACCACATCACCGTCAACAAGAACCGGAACCATGTACTGTCCTGAAACTTCATACACCGCTGTTCTTTCATGGTGAGGCCAGGGCACGTCAATTATTTCACAGTCCAGATCGAGTTGTTTTAAAACCGACCTAACCATGCCACAATACCCGCAACCATCTATGTTGTACAACTTCATGGGTTCCATTTCAATTCTCTAAACAAATATATTCAAATTTTTTCTGCCGCACAAGGCATTAGTACTGCTTCGGACATGCCGTGAATCTTCTTTTTATCATGCGGACACAAAGTCGCGAGAATTCCCGCGAGCCGTGCCGCTCCCTTAATCACAAAGTAATATGGCGTCAGGCGAACCCGCGCCTCCATCTCTACAATTGATTCAGTGGTCCTGTTCCAGTATCGCGTCTGAACCCTTCGACCTTTATGGAACATCTGTAAAATCGATGGCTGGCCAGGGAACTTCGCCAGACTGTCTTCCACCGTCTGCTTCCAGACCTCGCCAGAAACATCATGCCCTACAACAACACCTCGCCCCCCCCAGGATAAGGGCGAAAACCCGGAAGGCTTAATTACCATTTCTCTTTCTCTCTGCGTCAGGGTAACCAGCTCTCTCCAGTCCTGAACAGGTTTACCACGAATGTTTAATCCGGGAATGACCGCATATTCAGGAACTTCACGCGAGTCTAAAATCCAAGTGTCTGGGATTAGATGAGATAAGGCCGTAAAAGTTTCATGCCCCAGTTCTTTTTCCCACAATGAGGTGAGGGCAGGATGCTTGAACAGGCCAAAAGCCAGCTTCTCCTCAAGATAGGGTTTGTAAGGCGGGGTGATTTTAACCCTTCCCTTTTTCTGGCTATACATCATCAATTCAGACTTGGGAATATTTTTTAAATCGAACAATTCAAAAAAACGGTACAAAACATCAACTTTGACTTCTGCGCCGTCTCTTATAAAAAACAAACCCTCTTCCTTGAAAATCACTTCCTGCGGTCGTAACACATATACCGGGAAGTTCCTGTCACTTAAAAGGTGAGCCAGATAAGACATTTCCTCCCGGTAATCGCTGGCTTCATCTGAAACTATAATGGCCACCACGCAAGATTTTTCCCCAACCACCGACTCTAACATTTGGTAAAACGCGTCCGGAACGCCCCCATCGCTACCCACTACAGACTCACCGCTTTCCGAATACAAGTCCATGAGCCGGGCAGTCAAACCGAATCCGCCAGGAACAGAATCCAGTTCCGTCACAGAAAACCCGCTCTCTGTCATCATAATATCAGGACGAATAATGCCTGGCAGGTCGCCACGAAAACGCTTCATTCTGGAATAACGCACTAAATCGTCCGGTTTTCCCGCGTCCAGATATTGCGCAAACCATGAAGGGAGCTTTCTCTTTGCGCTGTCTGCATAAAAACGGTTGAGAACAGTATAAAACTTCAGGAGATGAAAACCCAGTCCGTTGAAAAATTCGATTTCTTTAGAAGAGAGATAATAAGGCTCAGGAGAAATGCGCCAGGTGGGAACATCACCTTCGCCACGGGGTGCTTTGGAATAAAGCCCCGACTGGATAAGGGAGGATTCTATTTCTAAACAAATATCCTCTGGTTTAGCAATCATTCTAGAATTACCTGAGAAATTTCTACAAAAAGGTCACTCACTAAAAGTTTGGTCGCGTGAAACGCCTCACACTTACAAATTATCGCAATATAAAATGCCACCCGCAAAATTCACCAATTCAGTCTACCATTTTAACTTTATAGTACAAAACAGTTGCGACAATTGAGAAACTTTCCATTAGAATATAAGGTAATGAGAAATCCCGCTAAGTCCACACTTCACCGTTTTTCTGAATTTGGAAATTTTATGGAACCCGATCAAAATTCAATCGAAAAGAAAATTATCATTCCGCTGTTCCCATTACCGACCACTGTATTTTACCCAAACACAGACCTGCCGCTTCATATTTTTGAGCCCAGATACCGCAGTATGGTGGTAGATGCTCTGGACGGAGAAAAAAACATCGGGATGGTCTTACTAAAACCCGGATGGGAAAAAGATTACCAGGCTACCCCAGACATCCAGACCATCGGTTGCGTAGGAAAAATTGAACGCCATGTCCAATTACCAGAAGGCAAATACAATATATTGCTTTCCGGACTCCATAGATTTCGCATTATCAATGAAATAGAAGGCAAGCTTTACCGACAAGCTCAGGTGGAACTCCTGAAGGAAATCAATGACCGCAACCTGACGGATGGATCTATTTCCATCAAGGATCACATCATAAAAAATATGAAACAATACCTGGGGAATATACCCAGCGGAGACACAATCGAGCAGGCGCTGGATCTGGAAACCTGCAACACTCTTTCCCAGTTGGTGGACCGCGTAGCATACCACTTCGATCTCTCGCCTGGAAAAATGCAAGAGTTTCTCGAAGAACAAGACGTGGAAAAAAGAGCAGAAACCCTCCAGTCGCTGATAGAATTAAAAATCCGGCTGACAAAAATTTCTCACAAGATCAAAGACGAAGGGATCGATTTCAGCATGAACTGAAAACCACCAATCGCTTTACATCCGAGGCACGGGTTCTTTGCGGGATTTCAAAATTTTCCAAACCTGCAATCCAAACAAATAGGCATTCCCAATCACAACCACAAATAAAAACCCCTGCACCACTTCACCCATCAAGGAAAATACCACAATGGCCATATTATTTGTGCACAGACACAGCGGACTGATCAAGGTGAGAAACGCCTTGTCTGCATACCAGTCACCTGTGGATAGTGTTTTATAATTTCTTCCAAACGCCAACCGCCTGCTAACACGGTCGGAATATTCAACCGCTTTATCCTGCCATCCATACAAAAAAACATGACACCACTGCATATAATAAACCAGCGTTGAAAGCTCTCCACTTTCATAAGCCTCGCTATCTTCTTCCTTGATACTTTCTTCCGCCCGATTACAAAGATAGCTCCCGACAACCGAAGTGTAATTGACCAGATAGAACACGAAATACGAGCAATGCAAAAGGCAACTTAGTAGCGCAAAACCGCCCAGAAACCAATACCACGAGTCACCTGTTTCATTGACCAGCCTCATAGCAAGAACCAGGTATACGAGAAAACATATGATGAAATCCGTCAGCGAATCCAGAAACCTTCCCATGCGAGAAGTTTCACCTCTCACACGCGCCAGATTCCCATCAACATTATCCAGAAAAATTTTCCCATAGAGAAATATAGCTCCCCACATCAACCCAACATCCGACTCAATCATGTAACACCCCACGGAAACAAGACCGACCAAGAGCGAAGCGAACGTAACCTGAGTTGGCGTGACAGGCAGTGGATACAACCACCGAACGACCCAGCGGTTGGGGAAATACCAGATGACATTCGTGTCAAAAAAACGCGCTTCCGCTGGAAGCTTGTTCATCTTTTCTATATCAAAAGCCATCACAAATTATCTTTCCAGGTGAAACTAAATGTTTAGTGGACGAGAGGTGTTTTTATCAAAGAGGACTCTATTCAGCAAATTCCGCAAACCTTGCAAACCGCCGTATCGCAAACAGGGGTGACCCCTTCTTTTAATCCGCGCTGATAATCGGTCCACAGGAAATCATTTTTATATCCATGATCGACGATATCCCACGGAAGAATATCATTTTCTTCGTATTGCCTGTATACAAATACGTCCGCCGCCGGATGACTCTGCATCAATGCTTTCTTTGCATCGTGTCCATTGGCGAGATAGGTTTTGAAAAAAGACAATACCCTGCGATCTCCACGTGATAGATAAGTTTGCAAATAGGCTTCGTTGGGGGAACCAAAACTGATTTTCAAGTGAGGCAGGCGTCCCAATGCTTTGCGTGCTTTCATGAACTTCTTTTTCAAGCCCGACACAGACTCCATCGGATGCCACTGGAACGGTGTCCCAGGTTTGGGTATGAGCGGACTGAGGCTGATGGTCACCTGCCCGATGTTTCCGCGTTGACTGCAAGTAGCGACATAAATTTTCATCACTCGTTCAATCAAAGCGATAAAGTGGTCAATGTCCTCATCCATCTCACCGGGCAGACCAATAATAGAATATATTTTCAAATGAAGAATGCCTTTCTCGGTCAGAAACCGGCATTTTTCAACAATGTCCTCATCTGTCGCTTCCTTGTTGATTACCCGGCGCATCCTCTCCGAAGGACCGTCCACGGCTACAGTCAAAGTTTTTTGTCCGCTTTTCAGAATCAGGTCGACCAGTTCATCAGTCAGGGTTTCCATCCTCAAGGAAGAAAACGAAAGCATCTTTCCATTCTCAACAATTTTTTGAGCCAGTGGCAAAAGTTCAGGATGGTCCGTCACCGACGGCCCCACAAGACCCACCGTTGACACCGACTTCCCCTGCCCGGTCAACACACGTTCCATCGACTGATAGGTAAGGTTTAAATCGGGAAGACGCGGCGGACGATAAATGAACCCCGCTGTACAGAACCGGCAGGCCCAAATGCATCCACGTGTCACCTCCATCAATGACATATCTTTAAAAGTTGAAACTTCATCATGCAAAACCGAGTGAGTGCACAAATCGCTAGAACCTTCTTTCACCCAATGTCGTTCCACCCTGGCAGAAACCCCCGGTTCGGATTTAAATTCAACCACACTGTCCCCACGATAATCCTGCTGATAAAATTGAGGAACATAAATACCCGGAATCGCGGCGGCGGATCGTAACAACTCGCGCGAATCATTCCATTCGTTTTCAATCAACAATTTAAAAAATGGTTCCGCAAGCCCCTCCCCTTCACCAATGAAGAAAGCGTCCATGCAATTGGCCAAGGGTTCCGGGTTGATAAAAACCGCCGACCCTCCGGCCAAAACCAGAGGATGCGATCCACCGCGTTCCACACGCTCCAGAGGCAAACCAAAATATTTCAAAATAAGAGCCACATTCAAATAATCCGGCTCGAACGAAATGGAAAACGCGAGCACATCAAATTGATCCAATGGCAAATTCCACTCATGAGACAACATGGAAGACGGTTCCAGTTGCAGAACATCTGGAGACCAGCCGACAGGAAGGCTATAATAGTCACACTCTACCCCGTCAATCTGATTCAACAGGGTATGTACCCGCTGGAATCCCAGATTGGCCATGGCGACATCCTTCGAGTTCGGGTATACCAGCAGAACGCGAACGGCATCGGTGGGGCAAGCTGGTGAATTTGTTTGGGGAGCGCTATCAGATTCAATCATTTTTGTTTCTTTGCATTAATGGGTCGTTTTATGATACTCCAATTTACAGAAACCAAACCATAATCCCGGTAAAAAATGAAGAAAACTCCTGCAGAGTCAACTCCCGGCGATGATCGCATTAAGGACTACCTTCAGAAAATAGCAACCGGACCCAAAATGAGCAAAAACCTGACCGAATCCGAAGCGGAGGATGCCCTAGCACTCATCCTCAATCAGGAAGTCTCTGCCGTACGCTCGGCAGTATTTCTCGTCGCGGCGCGTATGAAGCGGGAAACCCTGCAGGAAAATATTGGCTACTGGAAAGCTCTGGATAAATCAACGATCCGGCACCCCATCCAGCTTGACCGACTGCTTCAAATCGCCGACCCTTTCGATGGTTTCAGTCGCACTCCCTATTTCGGTTTTTACAGCATCCCCGTGCTTGCCGCCATAGGACTGCCTGCCTATGGACACTCAGCGCCATCGCTACCGCCAAAATTCGGAATCACTTTCGAAAACATTCTCCACCAGCATTATCGAACTCCTTTACAGGGAAACCACGCACGGCGTAGAGAATTGATAAAAGAATTCCGCTTCGGATACATCAATATGCAGGATGCACATCCATCACTCGAACAATTGCGGAGTGTGCGAATAGAAATTATCAAACGCACTACACTCTCTACCATGGAAAAAATATTGATGCCTTTAGAAGCGCGGGCCGGGGGCAACTACCTCGCCACAGGTTATTTTCACCGGGGATACGAAATACCCATGATGGAAATCGCGAAATTGAGTCGGTTTGACCGCACTCTGGTGGGAAATGGTCAGGAGGGAGCCACACTTTACGGCGTGCATAAACCCGCTAAGGTTTTTATTGAATCAGGAAAAGAAAAACCCGATGAAGTTCCCTGCCAACTCTCTGCGATGTTTTCACAAGAAACCGCTTCTGAAATCAAAGACGCTCATGAAGCTTTACAATCGGAAGAATACGATCTGAAGAAACTTGCCGGGTGGGGTGAAGCGGCACTCAAAAAAGGAATCGGTCCCGCCGCCTCTCTCATCGCCTGCCAGGCAGGAACCCTGCTCCACCTGTGCGGACTCAGCTCTTCCTTTCAGGAGGGATACGATTCCGCCCGCAACGCACTCTACGGAGGCTCTTGCTATAACGCTCTGATGGAGTATATGGATCGATTGAGAACCTAACTAATCAACTAAAAATATT
>CAJWQP010000095.1 GCA_913045445.1 uncultured Nitrospina sp.
TTAATCTATAGCTACGTTAATATTATGATGGGGAAAGTTGACCTTTCCCCTGCCTCCGCCTCTTTTCACTCGCTCAAAACCGCTATCGCTGACTTCTGGCTGTCAAGATGCATGGACGTTCCGGTGTGTTCTGAGAAAAAATTCCGCAATTGACCGACACGCAATGCTATCGGCCCAAAGTTGTTCGCCAGTTTAGCGTGAGTGAACACGACCACTGGAATAAAAAGTCGTGGCCCCAGTTTCTTTTCCAGTGCGTTAATATGCTTACGGTTTTCCCAAAGCGGATTCAATATGATATCGCTCGCACCTCTCGCTTTTATCTGCCATTCCCTTTCATCCTTATTCCCTGAAATTTTTCCGGGCAGATCGCACAAAGTTATGACAAACACTCCATAAGGGGAAACCACTGCATGAGGGATGGTCATCATTCCTCTTTCTGCCTGTACGATCACATTGTCAAACACGACATACTTTTCGTCCAGTCGGTCCAGTTCTCTTTTGACTCGCTCCCGCCCGGAAATATTTGATCTCCCACTTCCGTTGCGAAGAAACAAAATAATAAGAGCAACAAAAACCACCAGCGTGGCAAATATCTCGATCCAGTAAGCTGTGATGATTTCAATCATGGCGATAACAGTTAATCACTTTGCAAACGGGTCTGGCGGTTCATAGGTGGATGGTCCCGCTGAACTAAAATCCGCTGTGGGAGATTCTGCTGTTTTTTGTTTATCAAACGAAACTTTCATTCCTGCCTGAGTTGGAAAAAACTGAGGCGACAACAGCTCTCGCCGATCAGAAATATTTTTCAATCGATCGCGTAATCTATTCAAGCAGGTCAGGGTGACCGGTCGCCTTAACGGTAAATCCTTTTGCACGGACATAGCCGCTCTGCGACCGAATACAGTGATGTCGAGTAACGAGTTCCCCATGAGTCGGTTGGTTCCATGAAGTCCACCAGTCACCTCACCTGCGGCCCACAGTCCTTTCGCTTCGGTACGGCCCTCCCTGTCTACCTGAATTCCGCCATTCTGGTAGTGCAGGGTAGGATAAATAAGAATGGGTTGTTCCGCCGGGTCTATCTGGTACCGTTCAAACCGGTGAACGATTCCGGGAAACTGACGCCTGAGGGTTCCTTCCCCGTTTATTATATCGATGAGCGGAGTATCGAGCCATACCCCGGCTCGATGAGTCGGAGTCTGCACTCCCCTTTTTTCGGCAACTTCACGAATGATGGCGGCGGCCAGAACATCGCGAAACGCCATTTCTCCGATGAAGCGTTCTCCTTCGGCATTCACCACCTGTGCGCCAATAGAGCGAATCGATTCGGTCACGAGTTGTCCAACCAAAGCTTCCGGATAAGCGGTTCCCGAGGGATGATATTGGTAGCTTTCTCCATGCACCAGTTTACAACCCTGCCGATAGGCAAGGATCAGGCCATCTCCCGTCGCTCCGAGATGGTTGCTCGTGGGAAATCCCTGCAAGCGCAATTGACCGCTTCCTCCGGTGGCAAGCATAACTGCCCGCGCTGACACCGTGACCAGATTGCCTTTGTTACGATCCCACAGTACCGCCCCGGTCACCTGCCCTGCTCCATCATCAAGGAGTTCAACTGCGGCATGTTCCTGCAAGAGCCGGGTGTTACTCAACATAACAGCGTCCTTGAGCACACGCATGATTTCGAGTCCGGTATAATCTTTACAAGCCAGCACACGAGGCATGGAAGTGCCACCACCGGAACGCAAGCGAAAGGTTCCATCCTCATTACGGTCCAGCATGCAACCCAGGTTGCCCAGCCAGCGAATCGTATCCGCGCTGTTTTCACACAAAACACGAAGCAGGTCGGGGTTGTTGTTGCCGTGACCGCCAACATAGGCATCGGCAAAATGTCTGCGCGATGAATCATCGGCTCCCAGCGAAGCCTGGATCCCGCCCTCGGCCATCACGGTGTTGGAGTCGCCCAGCCTCAGTTTTGTCGCAAGGTGGACCGTCAGCCCGGACTCTTCCAGGGCGAGCGCTGCCGAGGCCCCTGCTCCTCCTCCTCCCAGTATAAGCACATCGGTTTCGATATTGACCGATGGCTCGAAATCCACTGGCAGATGACTGTCCGATTCCAAAAGGTCTGCGAGTTCACGCGGAAATTTACAGGTATCCGCATTGGGTCCGACTCGCACATTGCGTTCCATGCCCAGATAATCGGGATGAAATTCCTGAAGAAGTTTATCCGCATCGGCGTCACTCGGTATAGGGGGTTCCATCTGCAACCGTTGTTCGCGGGTCGCCTCCAGTTTTTTAAGAGAATCCTCCATCATTCTTCAATCCTTCCACTATTCCTGAACTGACGAGCGCGATTGATCCTTTCAGTCGGGTTGCCATCAAGAAGATATTTCCATTCCCGTTCCACCTGCTCCGTTTCTTGCGCAACGGATACTTCCATAACCGGATTCAACGAAGCCCCCAAAGAGCGTCGCACCCACATTCCCATATTGTGCGGTTGCACCCGGTCTTCGCAAACGAAACGACATAATCCACAATGGATGCAAGTTGTAAAATCCTCTGCCACCACACCCAGTTGATCCGATTGCATTCTGAGAACCGAATCCATCACTGGTATAGACATCGGACAGGCCGTAGTACAGCTTCCGCATTTGGTACACCGATCGAGAGTTGGGTAAGCGGTGCGCAGTTTCTCCGCACTGGGGTCGGGTCGAGGTGCAATTGGCGGAATAGAACCCACCGGACAGGGAAAGATTTCCATCCCTTCCTCCACCAGACACAGGCAGGCCAGTTCGGTTCCGCCCGGACGCTCATCTGGAAAGCGGACTGTTATAGTGCAAGCGCCGCAGACACCCCCCACACAACCAATCTTTACCTCCTCGGCCATTCCGGCAGCCCACAAAGCATGAATCACTGTCTCACCGACTCTGGCTTGAACGGGTTTCCCCGCAACTTTTATTGCAACCATTTTCATAAAAACAATTATCAATGAACCATGATTAATTATCAATGCCGATTGCCTCTTTCGCCGGATATATGCTAGATTAGCGATAGTAGATTAGAGAAACCGTGTCACCCTTCGTCAAAGACCCTAACTGGGGAACCCGTCGAAGGGTGCGCCCTTATGTTGGCATCGAATTATTAGAACCCCACCCGACCTCCCCTTGGTAAGGGGAGGAGTTTATCCCCCTCCTTACGAAGGAAGGGCTAGGGGAGGCTATCTATAAGTTTCATTCAACCTTCATCTGGTTTTATATATGTCTGGACATTCCAAGTGGTCAACAATCAAGCACAAAAAAGGCGCAGCCGATGCGAAACGTGGAAAAATTTTCACGAAGGTGATCAAGGAAATCACCGTTGCGGCTCGTATAGGCGGTGGCGATGTTGACGGCAACCCTCGTTTGAGAATGGCGGTCATGAAAGCCAAGAGCGTTAACATGCCGCAGGACAACGTGACCCGTGCCATCAAAAAAGGTACTGGAGAGCTGGAAGGTGTTCAATACGAAGAAACTTCTTACGAAGGTTATGGACCAGGCGGTGTGGCCATTTTTATGGAAGTGATGACTGACAACAAAAACCGAACCGTCAGCGAAATACGGGCCACTTTGGGTAAACGTGGCGGCAACATGGGAGAAAACGGTTGTGTCGCGTGGATGTTCGAGAAAAAAGGATTCCTCACTGTCAAGACATCGGAAAAGGATGAAGACGAACTGATGGAGCTGGTCATTGATGCAGGCGGCGATGACATGCAAACCGTGGAGGACCATTACGAGATAACCACTTCGGTGGAAAACTTCGAGTCGGTACGCAAGGCAGTTGAAGACGCTGGCATTGCAACCGAAACGGCAGAACTAACACGTATTCCGGCAAACACGGTCAATGTCGATGAAAAACATTGCAAGTCGCTTCTTCGCCTGATGGACGAGTTGGAAGATCATGACGATATCCAGAAGGTATACTCCAATTTCGACATCACGGACGAAGTGATAGCGGCCTTTGAGGCCAGTTCCTAGTTTCTGGTTCATAGTTATACGGTAACACCGCAAAACGTTTTTCCCATTCACCTTCCTGAGTTTTATGTTGAATCCTCGTCACCCCCTATCCTTTAAATCTAATCAGGGAAAACTATGCGCGTAATGGGCATTGATCCCGGAAGCAACTGCACCGGGTATGGAATCGTTGAAGAAACAAACGGCGACCTCAAAGTGGTTCATTGGGGGAGCGTAAAAACCAGACCACGTCAATCTTTTCCGGAGAAACTGAAATTTATATATGACGAACTCATCGCGACCAGTCGCGAGTTCAATCCCGATGAAGTTGCTGTCGAAGATATGTTTTACGCGACCAATGTCAAATCGGCTTTGAAACTGGGGCAAACACGAGGTGTCGCGATATTATCCGCTGTCAACGAAGGCAAACCCGTCGCCGAGTACAGCCCGCTGGAAGTCAAACAATCGGTCGTGGGTTATGGTCGTGCGGAAAAGGAACAAGTACAGGACATGGTCACGGCTATTCTGAAGCTCAAGAAAAAACCGGAGCCACTGGACGCGTCAGATGCTCTGGCTGTCGCCATCTGTCATATTCACGCCGCTACGGCAAACTCCAGACTCAAGGCGGCAAAGGGAACATGATCGCGCACCTCAAAGGCAAACTCACACACAAGTCACCTGTCGAGATCGTTGTCGATATCAACGGCGTGGGCTATCAGGTTTTTGTTTCGCTCACTACATTCTACGCCTTGCCGGAACCGGGAAGCGAGGTGTCTCTGGGTATTCACACCCACATGCGTGAAGAAGCGCTGAAGCTGTTTGGATTCTATACAGACGATGAAAAGAGAATCTTTGAAAAACTCATCACTGTTAATAAAGTAGGACCAAAACTCGCGCTGACAATTCTGTCCGGCATGCCGCCCACAGAATTTCTGTCAGCCATCGACGCCAACGATGTTGCCAAACTCAGCACCATTCCGGGAATCGGGCGCAAAACGGCGGAGCGAATGACCCTTGAGTTGCGTGACAAGCTGGCCGGACTCTCCCTGGAATTCAAGCCAGAGGAAGACTCTGCTCCGCGTAACGGACTCTTCGATGATGCGCTGTCGGCACTGGTGAACCTGGGATACAAAAAGAACGATGCAGAGCAGACCTTGAAAAAAGTCTACGGTAAAGAAGATAAGGAAAGTTCGCTGGAAAGTTTGATTAAAGAAAGTTTAAACCTGTTGTCTTGAATATATTAACCTCCCCTCACCCCTCCTTGGTAAGGAGGGGAATAAATCCCTCCCCTTACCAAGGGGAGGCTGGGTAAGGTTTTCAATAAATTTCAACTTATGGATGAATCAATTACAGGAAGTCCGCTCGATAATGATGAGGTCCAGTTCGAAGCAACACTGAGACCGAATAAATTCGACGATTATATCGGACAGGAAAAAACGAAGCGCAACCTTGAAATTTTCATCGAAGCCGCACGCATGCGTGGTGACGCGCTCGACCATGTCCTGTTCTACGGTCCGCCCGGACTCGGCAAGACCACCCTCGCCAACATCATCGCTGGCGAAATGGATGCGAATATCAAAAGCACTTCGGGTCCGGTCATCGAAAAGTCCGGCGACCTGGCCGCCATCCTGACCAATCTGAAGAAAGGCGACATCCTTTTTATCGATGAAATCCATCGCCTGTCCAACGTCATCGAAGAAGTCCTGTATTCGGCGATGGAAGACTACAATCTGGACATCATGATCGGGCAGGGTCCCAGCGCACGATCGATCAAACTGGAACTGCCGCCATTCACACTGGTGGGAGCGACCACAAGGGCCGGACTCCTCACCTCGCCACTGAGAGACCGGTTTGGTGTCGTACATCGGTTAGATTATTACAACCCGGAAGAACTGGAAACCATCGTCACCCGGTCGGCAGGTATTTTGGAAATCGAAATTGCCCCCGATGGCGCTGGCGAAATCGCTCGTCGATCACGCGGCACACCGCGCATCGCCAACAGACTGCTGAGGCGAGTGCGTGACTACGCACAAGTCAAAGCCGACGGCGTTATCACAAAAGACGTTGCTGATAAATCGCTAGAGATGATGGAGGTGGACCATTTCGGACTCGACAAGATGGACCACAAATTCATGCTGACCCTTATCGAAAAATTCAAAGGCGGACCAGTCGGAGTCGAAAGTCTGGCGGCGTCTATCAGTGAAGAAAAAGGAACCCTCGAAGACGTTCTCGAACCCTATCTCATGCAAAGCGGATTCATCCAGCGCACCCCACGCGGCAGAGTCGCCACCGAAATCGCCTACCGTCACTTCGGACTCACCCCACCCGCCCAGGGCAAACAGGAAAAGTTGTTTTAAAAACCGGTTCATGGTTAATAAATATATTTTCTCTCTGTGTGCTCTGTGGTAAAAATTCATTCGCTTCTAGCTTAAGGAACTTTTGCTCCCTCCTGTCAAAAGTAGTATTCTGAGTTCACAGTAAAAAAATTTTCCCCACACTTATATTATGTTTAAGAAAATTTCTTTATACAAGCGAGTCGTTGTTTTCGTGTTCCTGCTAACAGGGATTCCGTTTATCTTCACCGCCTGCGGAGGAAATCCTCAGACTGCGGCAAAAGCCAAACTGGAAAAGCAAAACATCGCTGTCTCGCCGCAAAGCCTTTTCCAGGCCATCAAAATGGGTGATGTGCCAAACACCTTCCTGCTTCTTGAGGCGGGAATCGATGTCAACATTCGTGTCGATGGCAAAACCCCTTTGATCACCGCCATCGAATTGAAGAAGCGAAAGGTGGTGGATCACCTGCTCACTCAATGGGTGCCCGATGTAACGATGAAACAGAGTAATGGTCAGACCGCCCTGATGGCCGCTGTAGAAAATGCCAATGAGGGCTTGGTGACACGCTTACTCAGTCTCGGTGCGGATGTAAACGCGGCCCTTGAAGACGGGATGACTCCGTTAATGATGGCGGTGACACAAAATAATTTCGACATGGTCTCTCTGCTCCTCAAACAAAATGCCAACGTTCTGCTCAGAAGTAAGAATGATCAAACGGCTCTTAATCTGGCGATGGGAATTAAAAATCAGACCATCTACCAATTGCTGGTCAATAAAGGAGCGGGTGAAACTATTCGAGACAATGCTACGGGCTGGACCTCGCTGATCAAGGCCATCAATAAAGGCGATACGGAAACCATCTGGTTTCTGATTAAAAGTGGCGCGAATATTAACGCCTACACTCAGGATAATTATACGGTATTGATGAGCGCTGTATTCAGCGGTGACCCGACTTTGATCGATTATCTGCTGAAACAAAATGTTGCGCTCAATGTGCGGGCCAACAACGGATGGACGGCCCTGTTTTACGCCACCGAACTGTTACAACCTGACATCGCCAGGACCCTTCTGGAACAAGGGGCCGACCCCAACATCACTGGACTTGACGGCTTTTCACCTTTGATGAGCGCAGTGCTGAATGGAAGTTATCCGTTGGTGGAGATTCTTCTGGAATCGGGAGCCGACCCCAACCTGAAGGACATCAATAACGAGAGCGCGTTTTCTATTGCGGAAGATAAAAACGAGGAGGAAATTTTGGGGCTACTGGAGAAAGCAAAAAGTTGAAGGCCTTCGGCGTATTCAAATCCCCCTCATCCTAACCTTCTCCCT
>CAJWQP010000096.1 GCA_913045445.1 uncultured Nitrospina sp.
ACTCGATACTTTCTTCTTCATAACTACCTCCTTTTTAAGGAAAGTTTAACAAAAAGTATCTCTTAAATTTTTAACTCAATTGGTCCAGATTTTGTTGACGGCGAACAACTGCCGTGAGAGGGAAGCGCAACCGCCAGGGGTTTGGCAGATTCTGTTTCGTGCTCAAGAGTATGGAGTTCGTTTATTAGAAGGTTCCGGATGGTGAGTGCCTTCATATGCCATCGGCCGTTTTAACGTATTTAATGAGGTTCTGGAGAATTTTTCCACCCCGCAAGGGACAACTTGCTTTCCGGCGGCTTATTGGAGAAAATGGGGCCGGTTGACAATACAAGAACGAAGGAGATTTAAATGATTCTGGATGATTTAAAAAAGAAATACCAAGATCAAAGTAGCCGGATAGACCGGCTCAGGGGGTATCTTTGACGTCGATAATAAATTAAAAGAAATCGAAAACCTGGATAAAGAAACCACACGAGCAGGTTTTTGGGATGATAACGAGTCTGCACAAAAAATCCTGCAACAGCGGTCAGCCTGTCAACGTTCTGTTAAATCGTGGGAAGATCTTCATGAAGAATGCGAAAATGCCGGCGCCCTTCTGGAGTTGGTCGAAGAGGACGAAGATGAGTCGATCCTGAAAGAACTGGAAAGCGCGGTGGAAGAGTTGGAAACAACATTGGCGAGTACCGAGGTAAAAGCTCTTCTCTCAGATGATAGCGATTTCAACAACGCTATAGTTTCTATCAACTCAGGAGCAGGAGGAACTGAGTCTCAGGATTGGGCGCAGATGCTGTTGCGGATGTATACGCGCTGGGGTGAACGCGGTGGATACAAAACGGAAATCCTGGATATTCAATATGGCGATGAGGCGGGGATCAAAAGCGCCACCATCACGTTTTCCGGGGACTTCGCATACGGTTACCTGAAAGCGGAAATCGGGGTGCATCGTCTGGTGCGTATTTCTCCGTATGATGCCAACAAAAGACGGCACACGTCTTTCGCGTCGGTTTTTGTTTTTCCAGAAATCGATGAAAATATGGAAGTCGAAGTGAAGGAAGAAGACCTGAAGGTTGACGTATACCGCGCTTCGGGTCCGGGTGGGCAGGGGGTCAATACAACCGATTCTGCTGTAAGGCTCACCCATGTTCCATCGGGCATAGTGGTGCAGTGCCAGAATGAAAGGTCGCAACACAAAAACAAAGCTTCTGCCATGAAAGTTCTCAAGGCCCGGCTTTTTGAAGTGGAGCAGGAAAAGCAAAACGAAGAAAAGAAGGAGCAGGAGAAGTCAAAGAAAAAAATCGAATGGGGAAGCCAGATTCGGTCCTATGTCCTTCATCCTTATCGCCTGGCCAAAGACCTCCGCACCAATCACGAAGTAGGAAACGTTGATGCTGTTCTCGATGGCGATCTCGATTCTTTTATAGAAGCGTATTTGCTCAGTGCTCAAAATTAAGATGAAGCCAAACTTTTTACCAAAACTAATCAACGATCCCCTGGGCGACCCCGGGATGATGGTGGAGTTTCTTTATGAACGCAGGGCCTTGCAGTTTGACCTGGGGGATCTTTCTGGGATTCCCAATAGTGAACTGTTGAAAATATCCCATGTCTTCGTCAGTCATACGCATATAGACCATTTTATAGGATTCGACCGCCTGCTGAGGGTGGTGTTTGGTCGGGAAAAAACAATTCACTTGTTCGGTCCGGAAAATTTCATCGCAAATGTTGAAGGGAAACTTGCCGGGTTCACCTGGAACCTGGTGGACCGTTACAGCGAGTCGGTGACGCTCGAAGTCACAGAAGTTCATGCGGACCGTCTGCTCAAGGTAACGCTAAGGGCGATTGACCGGTTTCAGCGAAGTGACGAAAGGGAAGAACCGTTCGCAGACGGCGTTTTAGTGGATGAGGATGGATTCACCGTTCGTACAGCAATCCTTGAGCACCGTGTTCCGTGTCTGGGGTTTGCGCTGAAAGAAAAATATCATGTGAATATCCGCAAGGAACGGCTTGAGGCGATGAATTATCCTTCGGGTTCATGGCTTAACGAACTCAAGCAATGTATCTATGAGGGGAAACCGGACGATCATCCATTGCAGATTCCCTCAAGAGAAAATGGTTGCAGGGAAAAATCTCTGGGCCAGTTGAAAGAAGAGCTGGTGCTAATTTCTCCCGGCCAGAAAATCGCTTATGTTACCGATACGGTATATAACGAATCGAACCGGGAGATTGTTGTGGACCTCGTGCGGGAAGCGGATATCTTTTTTTGCGAATCGCCCTTCCTTGCCGAGGAAGAGGGCCGTGGATTGGAGCGCTGTCACCTGACCGCTCGGCAGGCAGGACTCCTGGCCGGTGAAGCGAATGTTAAAAAACTGAATTTGTTTCATTTCTCTGGTCGGCACACATTTCGCACGGATCAACTGGTTCGGGAAGCTGAAGAGGCTTTTCGCGAAAAATCTAATCAGAAAGTATCAGAGAGTGCTTAATGATTCTTCCTTTTGTCTCGGGAGATACGCTATCTTGAAAACTCTAGTTGAACAGTAAGTTATGAAATTTTATCGGCGAGGGATATCCAGGGGAGAGAGATGTATAGGGCGGTCAGACTGTATCTTATTTTATACAGGGGCCAAATAACCATACTCAGGGGAAAATCAAATTATTCCACCCATTTGTTGATGCTTCGGATCATCAGATTGAGTCGGCCGAAGCTGTACATGTTGAATTTAAAAACCAGACGCGGCATCTTATGGGTAACATCATGACTTTTAATTTCACCTTCCAATAAGGAGGAGGCGTAGATTTCACCTTCTGCCACAATGTCTTTGAATTCATCGTTTAGCCGGTCAATAACTTTTTGCGGAATGGGGCGGGTGAAGCGAAGAACGGTAAGCCCTTTAAAATAGCGAAGTGAATGATACACACTATAGAAATCATGAATGGCACGGCAGGCTTCTTTTGCCGAATGAGCTAATTTGAACAATTCAATGTCATCGGGTGAAACGAATTTATTTTTGACAAGCCCCTCTTTCACCCAGGCCAACCAGCTCTTCCAATAGCTCCCACCTTCAGGCTCCAAAAGAATGATGGGGCGCGGCAAGGATTTTCCGGTTTGAAAGAGGGTCAGGTTTTCGAATCCTTCATCCAGAGTGCCCACCCCGCCGGGCAGGAGAACGGTGGCATCAGATTCCTTGATAAAAATCAACTTTCGGGTGAAAAAATATTTAAACTCCATAAGTTTTGGATCACCCTGGATATAGGGGTTGGCCTTTTGTTCAAAAGGAAGTTTTATGTTGATGCCAAAGCTTTTTCCCTTACCAGCCCCCTTATTGGCGGCTTCCATGATTCCGCCTCCAGCTCCAGTGATAACCATCATTCCTTCACGGGTTAGCATTTCTGCAAATTTGCAGGTCATCGTATAACAAGGGTCCGATTTATCGGTCCTTGCCGACCCAAAAATTACCACTTTACGAATGTCGCGGTATGGGAGAAAAATGCGGAACGCGTGTCGCAGTTCCTTTAAGGAGGTGTTGATCAGTTTATAGTCACCCAAATCTGTGTGTTCAAGAAAAAATTTGGCGATGACGGTCAATATTTCGCGGCGAAGGGTTTCATGAATTTCAGATGGAGCAAATAAATCGGCCAGCTGTGAAATCTGCTGATCTATTTTCGGGTTTCCTGTTTCAAACTTTTTATTAGGCATGGTTCATCAGTAAGAATCATAGTGGATAGATGACTGCAAGACTCGATCTTGAACAACTGTAGTCTTATTTTTTTAACTGTTACATTATCGAAAGAGAATTGTTAGAATATTTTTAACAAAGGTCGCCTTAAAAAATACCGGAAATGGAAACAGATTATTCATGAATGAAAAGACATTAATCATTGCTTTGGCCGTTATTCTTGGGATCGGGTTCGTTGGAATTCTCTTTGTAGTATTCCCCTGGATATTTCACCATGGTTTTTCAAACTGGAAACAGACGTTGATAGACGATGGTTTGATCATTATTGCCTTGTTCATGTTTGTGTACGGTTTTTATATGAATACCAGAATGCACTGAATCGCTACCTTTGCCAATAGGATGATTTCACAGGGTGATTTTTTCAGGATTCCTTATTTTGTAGTAGAGAAGCCACGATAATGCAAACGTCAAGCCCACCCCACAGGCACCGAGAAGCCACTCCCCTATATAAAAAGTAACAGCAAGGTTAAATAAGAGGACCCCCAAATATAGCCCTGGACCTAATAGAGCCTGCGCGGGGATCTCGTGTGGTTGGTGTGGAAAATTTCGCGCCAACCACCCATCTAATCGAGTGAAACAATATAGAATGCAAGTCCCAACTATCAGCCATCCAAAAAAATTTGTCAGAGGAATATTGAAATACTCTCCCTGTTCTTTATAAGTATAAATTTTTCCCAGAAACCAGCGGTCTCCACGAAACGCTACAGGATCAATAATGATGTCCATTAACATAAATAACACTCCGCCTGAAAATACCACCTTTAACGATTTTCTGATGTGTTCGTTTTCTACCAGTCGGATGTCCCAACGGTTTTTTTTCAAGGGAGACCACAAAAACAGCGCCATCGTATAGGCCACGTAAGCGAGAAAGGTAAAAGATAATGAATCCATGAAAGGGACATTGGATATCCATAATTCCTGATCTCTGGTTGTTTCTATATAGGAATAGAATCCATATGGGAACCCATTTCGCGTTGATGAATATTCAGATATAAAAGCAATTGTATAAGCCAGTCCGGTAAAAACGATAGACCGCACCACCCCCATATCAAGTATGGCAATAGTCAGATAAACTGCGAGAAATACAAACACATAAGGGCGAAGTAATACGGTTCCCCAAAGTAATGTCAGATATTCCATATCAATTTTCAGCAGGTGCGTAATGGTGATCTTTGAACCAATTCACAGCTTGTTCCAACGCATTTTCCACAGAGTTTTGTGGCAAGCCGAGTTTTTGGACAGCTTTGGAAGCATCAAAATACATAAAATACCTGGCCATGCGAACCCCGGCCAGTGGAACCGCAGGCGCTTTTCCAGTGATGTGGTTTGAAATCATTTCACACACCCACCCGGCGCTCAAAGCAACCCAGAAAGGCATTTTCACGCGAGGAGCTTTGAGTCCGGTAATTTTTTCCAGCGTAATGAGAATTTCAATCAACGACATATCCTGATTGCCAAGAATATACCTTTCACCGGCAACTCCTTTTTGTTCCGCCAGAATATGGCCTCTGGCACAATCAGCAACATCAATCAGGTTCAGGCCCGTATCCAGATAGGCGGGCATGTCGCGGTTCAGGAAATCCAGCACAATTTTTCCTGTGGGTGTTGGTTTAATATCCCTGGGGCCCACCGGAGTACTGGGATTGACAATGACCACCGGTAGACCGCCTCGGGCAAACTCCAAAGCTACCTGCTCGGCCTGATACTTTGATTTTTTATAATCGTTAGATAAAGTGTCCGGATCGAAGGGGGTATTTTCGTTGGCTGGAGTGCTGTCTTTATTCAGTCCGATGCAACCCACGGTACTGGTGTATACGATCCGCTCCAGACCTTTGTCCTGTGCCGCCTGAAGAATTTTTCGGGTTCCCTCTACATTGATATCGTAGATTAAATGCTTGTCCCTGTCCCATAAACTGTAATAAGCCGCAGTGTGAAACAATGCGTCACAATCGGTCAAAGCAGATTCAAGCGAATCAGAATCCCTCAGGTCACCGTAGGCGATTTCCAAATCCAGTCCGTTGATATTTGCCGTGTCTGTTCCCTTGCGGACGAGAACTTTTACTTCACGACCATCATCAAGCAGTTCGCGGACAACAGCAGAACCCAGAAATCCGGTTGAACCGGTGACCAGTGTTTTCATAGATGAAGAGGGTGTATGAATAATTTGGTGAGTTCAAATAAATATTTTTATGTCAGACGTTTTTCTTAATTTAGATAAATAGACTCGAAGCAATTTTTCAGTTTCAAATTTGAGCAGATGATTTAAAATTTCCGCCTTAACCTCTTCCAGAGCGACCGGTCGACTGGCTTTCTTGTCGGTTAGCTTGATAATATGATATCCAATAGAGCTTTTGATAACGTCGCTGGTTTCCCCGACCTTCATCTTAGCCATGACATCGGTAATTTCAGGCAAAAACTGTCCCCTCATAATAAAGCCCAGATCCCCCCCTTTTTCAGCAGTTTTAGCATCCTCTGAAAAATCTTGCGCCACGCTGGAGAATATTCCCCCTGACTTAAGTATCGATGCCGCTTCATCAATTTTTTTACGAGCCTCTTTTTTAACCCAATCAACTATTTCCTTAGCTTTGGCCCGGTCTTCATAAGATTCAGCTTCACCCTCGCTGGGGTCGGGGGTGGCAACGTAGATATGGCTGACCTGAAAAGTTTCCGGTTTCTTGAAGGTGGCTTTATTTTCATCGTAAAAGGCCTTTACCTTTGCATCGTCTACGTCCACTCCCGGAGCAATTTCCATGCGAATAAACTCTTCCTTTACCAGTTGCATTTCAATATTCTTTTTAAGGACATCGAAAGTCAATCGTTGGGCGGCAAGAGCGGCAAGAAAAAGTTTTTTGTCAGGAAACTGACTTTGGATATGCTCCAGTTCCCGCTCGATGGTGGCAGAATCTATTTTGATATTCTTTTTGATGCCCTGCTGATAAATTAATTCCGCATCAATCGCTTTCATCAGGAGTCCCTGGGCAACCTTTTCCTCATCCTTGGCTTCCAGTGAATTGTTCTGCCGCGCGATCATCAATTTATAGCCGATCATTTCCCGTTTGAGCAAATCAGCAGTCAGTTCAGTGCCGTTGACTGTGGCAACAACCCTGGGAACCGGTTTTCCATTTAGGGTAAAATCAGTTTTAGTGTCAGCCAGAGCTTCTCCAGAGAAGGTCAGCAAGAATACCAAAGCGAACGCCGAAGCGATCAAAACTGAGCGGTTAACACATAAAATCAGGTTCATAGGGTTCCTTTCCAGAACGCAACATTTTGGCTGATGAAAAATTAAGATCATAAGAAATCGTGGCATGTTAAACCTCATTACCAATCAGGTCAAGAGAAGGGTTAGGGTAGTGAAAAGATTGTCCTGTCAATGCCCTGGTCGGCCTGTCAATGGCCCTCCGTAAGCAAACTGTCGGACCATCAGCGGCCCCAGTTAACCGATCTGATATTATTTTCAAATTGGGGATAATGGTGGTAAAAGGCAGAATAAGCGCCAGAAACCTCTTCCTTAGCCTCAACCTCGACCCATGTGTCTGGAGTGAAAACTTCCAGGTCATCGATAAAAACCGTTTCATTATCTTGTTTGGTGACGATTAGAAAGCCCTGTTTAGTTGAGAAATTACAGGCCCCAAAAAACGAAATAGTGGTGGCTGCAGATCCTTTCAGCACAATGGAGTAATGTCCAGTTTGAAAATAGAGGGGATGATCGCTCATGTCGGATTTGGTCTCACCTTCCTTCAGGGAGATTAAGTCACCACAACGTCCACATGCGCCATGAAAGAATTCATCGAATTTCCATAAATAAAGTTCAGCCTGCTGTGAAGCCATTACGGGTGTGGAAAACAGTGCAAAGACAACCAGCAAAGTTAAACAGGGTTTAATCTTGTACATATAGATTTTCATG
>CAJWQP010000097.1 GCA_913045445.1 uncultured Nitrospina sp.
AAAAATAATTAAAGAGAACATGGCGGATCATGTTTTCAGGGTGCATATTGTTGGGATGATTTTCCAAGGGGAATTATTTCGGAAGGATCAAGGGGAAGGAACTGGACTGGGATTGAGTATTATCCACAAAATGGTGAGCAAATATGGCGGGCAGATAGATATTCAGTCACCGATGGGGAATGGCGCCATCTTTAATATCACTTTTCCGCAATCTGTATAAAACGGTGTGGGGAAAGGAGAGTCTGCTTGCGGAATATGATGAACGAGATTATTTTGTGTTGCCGATTGAAACTACGAGATTGGGGTCGCAATAACCCTTTAACGCTCTTTCTATTGCCGCGAGTGTTCCGCCGGTAGAACTGGGACAACTACCACATGCTCCCTGATACTTGATCGTGACCTCGTTACCTTCCACCTTTAAAACTTCCAGTCCCCCTCCGTCATTCGCCAGTGCGGGGCGAATGATTTCATCCATCAGCGATTCAATGATCAATTCCTTTTCATTATCAGGCAGGCTGGGGAATGATCCGCGGTCGATTGAGTTGACAAAAGAGCCTTCATTTTTCTTTTCGGCCAGTTTCTCTCCAGGGGAGAGGAGATGTTTTTCGATAGCGCTTTTTACATCATTCATAAAATGTTCCCAGGCGTTGGCCGTAAACAGGGTTACCGACACATAGTTCTGACACAGGAATAACTCAACGGCACCGACCTTGAACAAAGCACGCGCCATAGGGTTATCCCCCGTATATTCCTCGTCATCTTCTCCGGAAGAGATAGATAGAGAACCGCTGGCCAATACCGGACCATCCATTATGAATTTCAGTGCCGCCGGATTAGGTGTTTCTTCCACGTTTATTATTTTCAAGGTCAAGTTCCTTTGCTTATGAAGGCATGTTTAGACTCAGCAACTGGTTAGATGCCTGCATTATAGATTAGATTTACAGAAAAAGAGAGTTCAGGGTGCCCTGACCGCTATGTCAGCGAACAGTTTCCGCAATCAGGGTTCCAAGGTTGGCGGCAAGGTTGAAATCAAGATCAGCCTGATTGAAAAACCCTATGTGTTATATGAGGTTACGGTTTTCCTGTTATTTAAGACTGGTTTTCTGGTCTGGGGTGGTGTAGCATGGGTCAACGGTTGAGGTTGAAACCGTCCAGAGAATTAGTGGTGTTGAATAGAAAAGAGCTTTCCCTTTTTGGTTGAGAGGCGTTCGGGCCTTCACCGGGTCCTTGTTTGACTTTCTCCCCCTCCATTTTTCTCAACTAAAAAAAATCAATCATATTTAAATTAAACAGACTTGGTTGTCTTGGTCCGTGTTTTGGGCTATTGGCTTCCTGCGTCGGTTCTTATTCATTTTTATTTTTTTAAGGAAAACATGTCAGTTAATTCAGCAGTTCAATCAGCTCCAACGGGTTTTGAAACTTTGAACCTCATCAGTCCAATTTGCCGGGCCGTCCGTGAGGAAAAGTATGATTCGCCCACACCAATTCAAGAACAAGCCATTCCTCATCTTGTCCAGGGACGAGATCTTTTGGGATGTGCGCAAACGGGAACAGGAAAGACGGCGGCGTTTGCTTTACCTGTCTTGCAGTGGCTCGAAAAAAACAGGGAAATTCCAGGTCCGAAAGGTGCCCGCACATTGATACTGGCTCCAACCAGGGAGCTGGCGGTGCAGATTCATGAAAGTTTTCGCATTTATGGGCGGTACCTCAATATTAAACAAGCGGTGGTTTATGGTGGCGTGAGGCAAAGTTTGCAGGTACGCGCTTTGTCACGCGGTGTGGATGTTCTGGTGGCCACTCCCGGAAGGCTGTTGGACCTTTTGAACCAGAGACTGTTGCGTTTGGATAAAGTCGGTGTGCTTGTTTTGGACGAGGCAGACCGAATGCTGGATATGGGTTTTCTCCCTGACATTAAAAAAGTGTGTTCAGCAATTCCTTTAAAGAGACAGACCGTATTGTTTTCGGCAACGCTTCCGGATGAGATAGTCAAACTCTCCAAGAGTTTCCTGAATGATCCCGTTAAAGTTTCTGTCAATCCGCCATCCAGTACAGTGGAAAAAATTGAACAGAAAGTATTGTTCGTGGACCGGGAAGATAAATCGGCTTTGCTGGAATCTCTGCTTGCAGAAGGCACCAACCTTGAGCGAGTCCTTATATTCACTCGCACCAAGCATGGGGCCAACCGCATAGCGAAGCGGCTGACTAAAATTAAAATTTCTACAGAAGCCATTCATGGAAACAAATCACAGCCCGCGCGGTTACAGGCCCTGCAAAAATTTCGCTCAGGGACCGTTCGAGTTCTGGTTGCGACGGATATCGCTTCGCGTGGACTGGATGTCGATGGAATCACCCACGTTATAAACTATGAGTTGCCAAAGGAATCCGAGAGTTATGTTCATCGAATAGGGCGAACGGCTCGTGCGGGAGCAGGGGGGATTGCCGTATCTCTTTGTGATGCGGGTGAAAAATCATATTTGAAAAAAATTGAAAGAGAAATCAATCAACCTTTAACGATAGATATCGATCATCCTTTTCACTCCGAATCTGTCGCTACTAAGGGAAGTAGCGGGAGGCCGGGTTCCGGGAATTATTTTAAAGGTAGAGGCCGAGGTCGGGGAAGGGGAGGTGCCAATGGACCGGCGGCTCGTTCTGGTGGAAAATCGAAAGGTTCATTTTTTTCGCGGAAAGGCTCTGCAGGAAGACCCGCAAACAGTAGGAAGAGTGCCGGGAGCCGAGGTCGAGGTTAACGGTTTCACATTTTTACGGAAGAATTAGTGAGGGTAAATAAAAAAGAACTCTCTCCTTTTACCTGGGAAACGTAAATACCCTGATTCGCGTCACATATTAATTCCCCCTCCTTACCAGGAGGGGGTTTTTTTATTTGGCTGTTCTCGCATATATCGCTAGCTCCGACATTTGAACCTGACTGCGATTTAAAAATATAAGAGATTAAAGAATTTTGTTGGTCCTCTTCCCATTAAGTTGTATCGTGGTAGGAACTTATTGAGTAATAAGGACTAATCTATTCAAGGTTAGCGTATGAAGAGTGATAAATATTTTTGGCTCTATCTGCTGGAATGTGAAAACGGTTCCTTTTATACCGGCTACACGAAAAATCTTGCGATTCGTTATTATCAGCATAGAGGCGGGAAGCATAGCGCGAAATACACTCGCAGTTTTAAGCCGGTAAGAATCGCTCAATGCTGGAGGTTGTTCGATACTGTGGGGACTGCATTAAAGGTGGAGCGGTATATAAAGAGTCAGGATCGAAAAACCAAAGAGTTTTGGGTTGAAAACCCGGAAGAACTCAGGCGAAGGGTTTCGAAAAATATGGAGAAGGAATTGATCCTTTTTCCTTTTGACACTTCGTGGGTTGAAGAGGAGTCTGCAAAAATGGATTGGAAGAAAGTGCAAAACGGATTCGATCCATTTGCTTAAACCCCTCCTGTAGAGCTGGTCAGGGAATAAACTATACATCATGAAAGATTGTCCTTGTGGAACAGGATTTCCATATACAGATTGTTGCGGTCCGTTGATCCGTGGCTCAATACCTGCGGATACAGCAGAGGATTTAATGCGGTCCCGGTTTACAGCGTTTGCCAAGGGGCAATGGGATTACATAGAGCAAACGCGGTATCCTGATGGCGGGGAATTGAGCGCCTGGTATAAATCAAAATTTCTGCATGACGGGATTTCCTGGACAAAGCTCGATATTCTCAGCGTTAAAAGTGGCGAGGCATCAGATGATGAAGGTGAGGTAGGGTTCGTCGCGCATTATACAGAAAACGGAGAAGAGAAAACGCTTCAAGAGGTATCGAAGTTTATCAGGGAAGATGGAAAATGGTATTACTGTGAACATGAATCTAGAATTATTTCTTCCGAGCCTGCCTCTTCATCAAAGCCTTTTACCAGAGATCAGCCCAAGGTGGGTCGAAACGATCCTTGTTCTTGCGGAAGTAATAAAAAATATAAAAAATGTTGTGGCAAATAAAATATTTTTTGAGTTTGTCAAAAATTTCTCCCGCAAAATATTCCCGTCATGAAGAATATTCTCCAATGGTGTTTTAAAAACATCACACAAAAATATCCTGGAACGATACTGATGTTCGCGATTCTTTTAAGCGGACTCTCTATCTATTTTTCCTTCGGATTGTCTTATAACTCCCGGATGGATAATCTTCTTCCGCAAGACCTTCCCCTGATCAAAGAATTTAACGAGGTGGTTACCAAGACGGGTGGTTCAGGTCCTTTGGTCGTTGTGCTTGAAGGATTGGATCAAAGAAGGGCGCCGGAAGCGATCAGTAAATTATCAAAAATTCTGGCAAGGGTTGATGGGGCTCAATATGTTGATTCACAAATCCCTAAGGATTTTTTGAACAATCGCCAACTTCTCTTGCTCACCCAGAATGAACTGATTCAACTTGAATCGATGGTGGACGGAGCCATTGAATATGCTCGCGAACAACTGACAGGGTTTTCAGCTAGCAATGAATTGTTCAATCCTGAAAAGCTTCAGATGTTTGCTGATAATTATCAGCTCTTTGGTGAGATCAACCCTTATCACAAAGGTAAAAACCAGAGAAATTACTATATTTTTGTGAAACCCAAAGGAACCGTGACAGATACGGGTTTCACGGAGGGTTTTGTTGCTCAGGTTCAGGACGCTATAGACAGTTCTGGTTTAGAGAGTCAAATTCCCGGACTCGAGATCAAACTTACCGGTTCGTTAATAGTCCGCCTGGAAGAAAATTCATTCATCATTAATGATTTGAGAAGGTCCGCTTTGCTCGCGGCTTTTCTGGTAACCGCAATGATATTGATTTATACGCGGTCCTGGTTTTCCATTCCTCTTATTATTTTCCCTTTATTGTTGTCAATGACCTATACGTTTGCCTTGACCCGGCTGATTATTGGGCATCTTAATATCATTTCGGGGTTTCTTGTCGCGATATTAATGGGACTGGGCATTGATTATGGAATTCATTTATATATTCGATTTAAGCAAGAGTTGCTCAAGGGGCGGTCCATTCCCAGGGCGGCGGAGCTGGTGGTCACGCAGGTTGGACGCTCTGGGATGATCGCCATGTTGACGACTATCAGTGTTTTTTCGATTCTGAGTTTTTCAGATTTTCTTGGGTTCTCAGAGTTTGGAAAGATAGCCACCCTTGGGATCATTTGCGCTTTTTTTACATATATATTTGTGTTCCCCGCTCAGGCAGTTTTCTATGATCGTGTTCATTGGCTGGGCAAACCAAAACCTCGATTGTTTGTGTTTCGAATTAACAAACTTTATTCGAATACGCCTTATTTCCTGTCACTGGTATTTATATTTTTGTTGATATCCAGTATGTTTCTCCTGCCGCAAATCGAATTTGAATACGATTTTCAGGAATTAAGAGGTGATTCGCCAGCGGCGGATTATGAGACATTAAGTACTAATGATTTCGGATTTGCTTTTTCACCAACCATCATGCTCACTCCCAAAAAAGAAAACCTGTTTCATATCCATCGGGCACTGGAGACGGTCAGAGAGAAGAATGGAGAGAAATCAACCATAGGCTTGCAATATTCGCTGAATCAGTTCAGTCGGCAGGAATTTGAGTCTAAAAAGGAAATCCTTGGTCGAATTCGAAAATTGTTTTATGAGGAGCGGGACATCATAAGGCTGGCATTGGGGGCGGCCCGGTTTGTTAAATTTGAGCAAATGCTCGCCAGTGAACCGTTTGATGAAACGGCGATTCCTGAAAGCCTGCTCTATAAGCTTATCGCCAGCGATGAATTTTTATTGCTCATGTTTTCCCCTTCAGATAAAAACTTTTTCAATGTGAAAAATGTGAATCAATTGTCCAGCGAAATGAAAGATGTTAAAGATATCCTCGCTGAAAAAAATGTATCCGTATCGATTTTGAATGAGAACCTTTTAGCGGCTGAAATTATGGCCTGGGTTAAAGACAAAGGTCCTCAGGCGGTGATCCTGGCGGTGATCGTCGTTTTTCTTATATTGGTTTTTGATCTCCAAAGTATTGTGCTTGCGGTTAAAACCTTTCTTCCTCTGATAGCAGGCCTAGCGTTGACGGGGGCTATCATGGCGGTTTTTCAGGTCAGGCTGAATTTTATTAATATTGTTATGCTCCCCTCTATCATAGGTATTATGATAGGCAGTTGTGTTTATTTGAGTCACCATATTTTAGATTACTCTATGGGGACCACTATTAAATCCCTTCAGGAAACAGGCAGTGCTATCATCTTGTCCGCCCTGACCAGTCTGGCGGGTTATGCGAGTCTCAATGTCGCTCATCATGCAGGGGTCAATTCCATCGCGACCGTGGTAGAAATTGGAATTTTGACATGCACCGTATGCGCACTATTTATGCTTCCTGCTTTGTTTGAATTGGGTATGTATAAGGCAGGCAATGTGAATCAAGATGATAGTATTGACGCGGATATTGATCTTTTAAACAATGTCAAAGACGATGTCTGATACTCAAAATGGAGCAAAGTTCCCGGTCAGGGAAGTCAGGGAGCTGGTTAAAGACTTGATGCCGCCTAATGCGTTTATATACTGGTCGGATTTTCTGTTTCACATCACTCTGGCCTGGGGTGCTTTTGTGTTTTGTTTCAGGTCGGAACCCTTTTCTTTGGGGCAGTGGATTTCTTTTTTTGTCGCCGTTTTCGCGTTTTTCAGGTCAGCTATTTTTATTCATGAGTTGACGCACTTACGGAAAGGTACTTTTCAGGCTTTTCGTGTTGTTTGGAATGTTTTATGCGGTTTTCCTTTGATGATCCCTTCTTTTTTGTATGAGGGAGTTCATAACGATCATCATAATATCCATCTCTATGGGACCGATGGGGATGGAGAATATTTTCCGTTCGTCAAGGAGGGCAGGCAAAAAATTATTTTGTTTGTTTTGGTTTCGTTTGTATTACCCGTTTTCTTTTTCTTCCGTGCTGTTGTCCTCACTCCCTTATCCTATTGCCATAAAGGGGTGAGATCCTTTATTTTAGAAAGGGCGTCATCTTTTTCAATTGACCTTAGCTATAAAAGGACTCTTTCCTCATTAAAATCTGTTCCCATGTGGCAGACACAGGAAGCCGTCGCATGTTTGTATGGATGGGGTTATGTTTGGTTGATAGGCCAGGGAATTTTACCTTACGAGGTTCTTGGATTCTGGTTTTGTATTTTTGGAGTTATCTTTTTTGTCAATTCACTGCGTACACTGGCGGCGCATTGTTATCGTAATTCGGGAGACGAATCTCTAGATATTTCAGGACAGCTTCTTGATTCAGTGAATGTTCCGGCAAGCCTGTTTGGCGTTTTTTGGGCCCCTGTCGGGTTACGATTTCATGCCACTCACCACCTGATTCCGGAAATGCCGTATCATTCGCTCGCAAAGACCCATGAAAGGCTTATGGAGAGATTTTCGCAAAATAATCCATATTCTCAGGCGACTTCCCCCAGTTTAGGGTCTGCTTTGTGCCGACTTTGGCAGGAGGCTAGGAATTAGGGTGGTTTTAAGCTTTTTTTGAACTATTTTTAATGTTATTCTAATCGCGGCCGTAAAGCCTTTTAAAGCAGTATGTT
>CAJWQP010000098.1 GCA_913045445.1 uncultured Nitrospina sp.
CTGGGTTACGCAAAGAACCCTTTAAAAAAATAGGCTGGGGAGAGATTTTATTTTTATTGCTGGGGAATCAGGGCCAGTAGGCGGTCCCATCCTTCTTTGATCAGCTCAATGAATTTGTTTCCCATGTCTTCAATAAAATTCAGGTAGGCTTGGACTTCTCTGCTTCTTTGCGTAGGAGTTTCCTGACGCGGATTTTTCTGAAACGTGGGTTGGGGCTTTGTGGGGGAATGAGGTGAGGGTGAAATTTGCATCTGTGGCTCAGGGTCTACCTCCTCCTCTACGATCATTTCTTCTGTTTTTTCTGCTGCGATTTCATCGCTGACAGGCGGCACTTCCTCATGAGTCTCTGGTGATGGCGGCGTGATTATTTTCTCAGCCACAGGCTGTTCTTCGGGCTGGGTATCAACAGTTTCTGCAACCTCTGAAACGGTTTTTTCTTCGATGACAGGTCCCGCGGGTTTTATTTTCTCAGCCACAGGCTGTTCTTCGGGCTGGGTATCAACAGTTTCTGCAACCTCTGAAACGGTTTTTTCTTCGATGACAGGTCCCGCGGGTTTTATTTTCTCAGTCGCAGGCTGTTCTTCGGGCGCTTTTTGAGCAGTTACTGGAAGATATTTGTTTAATCCAAAGGGCAGGTTATTTGGAATTTCAATGCCCTTTTCCTGGATGTAGAAATAGCCGCCGCCACCTCCTGCTACAAGTAGAAATAAAAACAACAGCCACCCTACTCCGCCAGTCTTTTCCTCTGTGACAGAGCTTTCCAGTAGCTCTTGGGACTCTGTAACAGAGTTTTGTAATGGCTCTTGGGGACTGTCTTCAGGCGAGAGGAAAAGACTGAAAGAGTTTTCCAGTGACTCTTGGGGACTGTCTTCAGGCGAAGAGTTTTCCTCTGTAACAGAGTTTTCTGATAGCTTTTGGGAATCGTCTTCAGAAGACAAAGAGTTTTCCAGTGGCTCTTGGGGGTCGTCTTCAGACGATGAATTTTCCGGGTCTTTATTCATAACCGGCAACGGTTTGATATCCGCCGAGCTTGTTCCTCAGTGGATGATCTTGTTGATGGAGTACTCGACAATATCCTCAACACCAATTGCTTTCAGGTCGGGAGCTATTTCACGAACCAGCTTCTCCTCCAGAATCACCGTGAGGTCCATCCAGTTAGGGTCGGTCAACTCGGCAATGGTGGGTTTTTTGCCTTCAGGAAGAATTTTCATGACATCGTCCAGTTTGTCTTTAGGCACATTCATCATGAGCCCTACCTGCCCGTTAGCCGCCATTGCGCTCTGGAGCATAAGAACGAGCCGTTCAACCTTCTGTTTTTTCCAGGGGTTGGCGTGTGCCTCTTTGTTCATGACAAACTTGGTATTTGACTCCATGAGGGTTTCAACGATACGCAGGTTGTTGGCTCTGAGCGAACTTCCCGTTTCAGTTATCTCAACAATAGCATCGACCAGTTTCGGCGGCTTGACCTCGGTGGCTCCCCAGGAAAATTCTACTTCCGCCGTCACGCCATGTTTTTTCAGGTAATCGACGGTCATGTTGACAGCCTCGGTCGCGATACGTTTGCCTTGCAGGTCTTTAACCGACTGGATGGATGAATCGTTAGGCACCGCAAGTACCCAGCGAACAGGTCGTGATGAAGTCTTGGAATAAACCAGATCGGCAATTTCAACGACATCGGCTCTGTTTTCCTGAACCCAGTCTTTTCCCGTCAACCCTGCATCGAGAACGCCGTTTTCAACATAGCGTGCTATTTCCTGCGCGCGAATCAGCATGCATTCGATTTCATCGTCATCAATGGTCGGGAAATAAGATCGACTTTTGATTTTGATGATGTAGCCAGCCTTGGCAAACAGGCTACATGTAGCTTCTTCAAGACTTCCTTTGGGAATACCGAGTTTCAATACGTTGCCGCTCATGGATTACTTTCTTTATGAATAGGGTTTTAAAAAGGCGAACTCAAATGATCTGCTCATAGAAAAACTGTAAACAGAACATTATTAAGAGTTCGTTTTCAAGATTTCTTATACACTTTATCGGGATCGAAAACTTTTTCGTCGACGATTTTTACTTCGCCGTTGAGTTTGCGAAAAAAGCAACTTTCATAACCTTTATGGCAGGCCGCTTTACCCACTTGTTCTATTTTAAGAAGGACCGTGTCGTTATCGCAATCTACAAAGACTTCTTTTACGATTTGGACGTTGCCGCTTTCTTCGCCCTTCATCCATTGTTTATTTCTTGACCGACTGTAGAACCATGCCTTTCCGGTTTCCAATGTTTTATTCCAGGCGATTTCATTCATATACGCCAGCATCAGAACCTTTCCGGTTTCGGCATCCTGCATAATGGCGGGAATAAGCCCATCCATTTTTTCAAAATCCAACTCCATCACATACCCCCTTGGTGAAACTCGAAAATTTAAAATATAATTGATTTTCTGTCAACCTTATAATAGCCTGTATACAAAAATATCGTCGCATTATCTGCCTTTAACATCAATATTTCTGGTTCTTTAGGTCATTCCTGACCGGATTTTCGTGATGCTCCGTGGCGGAGTGCGGTGCCCATTGCTGATTAAAGAGGTTATTATGCCATCTATTTCCCATTTTGACATATATAAACCCGCCGAGCCTTGTGGATTGGTTGGGGAAAAACTACAGCAAACGATGGATAAAATCGTTGCGGAACATCTTTCCCCCAACGGAAGAGAGTTTGATCTCAAGGGTTACTGCGTTGGCATCAACGGAATGGCTGTTTTTACGAAGGATGAACGACTGTCCAATGTGAAACGCCTGAACCTTGGAGGAAATCGCATTGGCGATGAAGGCGCGAAACTGCTGGCCGCGTCCCCTGTATTCGCTAAACTTCAATGGCTGGAGTTGGGAGGCAATGATTTGAGTCCTGAAGGTGTCCGTGCGATTTGTCGTTCAACGGTTTTAACGAAGCTCAAAACACTGAACCTGTATCGGAATTTAGTCAAGGATGAGGGCGCGAAAATTCTGGCCAAAGAGAACGTTTTGAGCCAATTGGAGGAGTTGGATCTGGCTCAGAATGAGATCGGAGACGGAGGTATGATGGCACTGGCTGTATCCAAAGCGTTTCCAAATCTGGTCTCGCTTTATATGGATAACAACTTTACTTCGATGGAGGCAAAGGAAGATGCCAGGGCCGGACACAACTTTCGCAAGCTTCAGTCGCTGAATCTATAAATTATATCAGTAATGGAATTCCCTGACGATTTTACAGATAAAAAATACGGCAAAGGTTCCTTGCTTATTGCCAACCCGGTTTTACCCGATCCAAATTTTTCGCGGACCGTGGTTTTGTTATGCAACCACGACGAGCAGGGGTCGTTTGGTTTGGTCATCAACCGCACTGCCACGTTGAACGCGTCGGAACTGTTTTCCCACATTGATACTCTCAAGGCTTACAATGCAAAAGTTTATGTAGGCGGACCGGTTTCCCAGTCGGCGGTCTTTTTTCTTTGTCGTTCTTTCACCAAGATTGAGGAACTGGAAGAAATCTGCACCGGGGTATATCTTGGGAGCAACCTGGAAACCCTTGAAGCGGTTTATCCAACGATTGAAAACCCGGAGCAGAATATTCGTTTTTATATGGGCTATTCAGGATGGGCCGGCGGTCAGTTAGCTGGAGAAATGGAGCAAAAAAGCTGGCTCATACAGGATGCAGAGGAAAGATTTGTTTTTATCGGTCAGGAAGATATGGTCTGGCCTGAAGTGGTCAGTTCTCTTGGAGAAAAATATCAGTACCTCACCAAGGCCCCGGTGAATCCGCAATGGAACTGATCGCCGAATAAAAATTGCCGTCAGTTTCTAAGAGAGGGTCTCTAATAATGCGATATGTTGTTCCACGCAACCCACAGGCCCACCTTGCCCCAGCGACCATGAAAACTTTTAAAGGCACCCTTAATAATCTGCCCCCAGACTTGATCGAGTTATGAACCGATTACACACGATTCCCCCTACCGAGCAGGTTTATCGGTCGCATGTTCCTCCTCAATACGATGGTTTTTCCATCGAAAAGTATTTTGCCACGCGATTCTCTTATCAGGATGAAGAAGAGTGGTCACGTCAGATACTTGCCGGCAAGATAGAGGTCAATGGCAAGACGGCCATGCTCGGTCAGCAATTGAGCGCGAGCGACCTCACGGTGACTCAAGCGGGTTTGCGAACGGAACCGGCGGTGGACCGTACATTAAATATGATTTATCAGGACAAAATGGTCCGCGCTTTTAATAAAAACGCACCGATTCCGGTTCATCCCTGCGGACGGTATTTTCAAAATTCAATGACCGAAGTTTTAAAGCAGGTTTATCCAGGTGAAGTGCCGCGTCCGATTCAAAGATTGGATGTGACGACGACCGGAATCATTGTATTCGCACGGACCCGCGAAGCGGCGGCTTTTCTCATGCGGGAGTTCAAACAGAACCGGGTGGAAAAAGAGTATCTCGCGCTGGTGGAAGGTATTCCTCAATCCAAACAATTTAGCATTGATAAACCCATTGGCAGATTGAAAGGATCGAAGCGGTTTGTCGGCAAGGATATCCTTCATTCCCAATCGGCGCAGACGGATGTGGAATGGCTGGCATCAATCGGTGAACGTTCTTTACTGAAAGTAACGCCGCGTTCCGGGCGCACTAACCAGATCAGGGTTCATCTGGCGAGTGTCGGGCTTCCCATCTATAACGATTCCGTTTATGGTCAGGGTGAAAAAGTTTGCAACCAGGAGTTTGGTTTGCACCATAGACGTATGCGGTTCCAGTGTTTTGATACAAAAATAGAATTGACCGCAAGCAGCCCTGAACATTTTCAACCGTTTTTAGAGAAAGAAAAATGAATCGACCAAGTTCGCATATTGTGAATCACAGGGACACACTTCCAGCAGAGTCATTGCAGGAGGGGTTGATTGCCAGAGTTCGTAACCCATTTTGGCTGGCACCTATGGCGGGTATTACTGACATTTGTTACCGTCAGTTGATGGACGAAATGGGAGCGGGGATTCTGGTTTCGGAATTGGTGTCCGCGAAAGGACTTCTCTATAACTCTGGAAAAACCCATAAGATGATAGCCGTTCATCGTGACGCGGAAAGCCTGGTGGGGATTCAGCTTTTTGGCGAGTCGGAAGAAGATATAATTAACGCGGCGCATTTTGTTAAAGAAGCAGGTGCCGCGTTCGTGGACATCAACCTGGGGTGTCCGGTGAAAAAGGTGGTGAAGAAGGGGTGCGGAGCCGCGTTAATGCGCGACCCGGCTTATCTGGAAACATTCTTAACAAAAATCAAAAATGGAATAGACCTTCCACTTACCGTTAAAATGCGTACCGGGTGGAGTGCCGAGGAACTGACCATTCACGAATGTATCACTGCAGCCTACAACTCGGGTTGTGAATGGGTGGTAATACACGGGCGAACACGTACTCAGGGATATGACGGGAAGGCCGATTGGGATTTGATTGCGGAGGCCAAGCGGAAGGCCAAACTTCCCATCGTTGGCAACGGTGATATACGCACCGCAGGGCAAGCTCAAAAATTGTTAAAAGAATCAGGTGTCGATGCGGTGATGATAGGTCGTGGTGCGTTGCGGAATCCATGGATATTTAAAGAGTGCGTGGGTTTTGACCGGAGTGACACCGAAGGGCCTTGTGCTGTTCTGGACCGATACCTTGAGCTGTTAAGAGATGAATACGATGTGCGTAATACGCTTATCTATTTACGCAAGTTTGCTTCCTGGCTGGTTTACGGTTATCCGGGAGCGGCGGCATTTCGTGGAGCCATGTACCATTTGCTGACAGTAGATGCAATACGGCAAAGTGCCCGCGAGTTTTTTGAAAAAGTCGCGCACTTGCCGCAACCCAGATTCGAGGCGACCGAAACTTTTATGGCGGGCGGTCACGGTTAATCCGTCCAATAGTTACTCGGCAGAAAGAGGCGATAGCGGTAGTCCTTAAGTGTGGGAGAAAATCGTTGTGGAATTCGAAAAGGCGCTTGAACGTTTTAACGAGACACCTTATTTCCAAACGAAGTCGCACGACAAACATAGTTGCCAAGGGTGAAGTTGTTGTGCTTAAAATGGATGGAGAAATGATCAGCCGCCCCAACCCCAGACTGGTCAACAAGGTAAAAGACACTGTAATCGATCTTCTGGCCCAAAGACTGGATGATATGAACCGACGATTTATTCAAAAATGAGGTAGCCTGGAACATGCCTCAGGTCCTTCCAGATAATAATTTTCTGATTCAAGTACAAACTATATGACAAATCAATCAGCGTCATCGCAACCTCGTCGCAAAGATGTAGAGTTTACCTTGTACGGTTGGAACACGTGCCTGCGGTTTTTTGAGAATCGCCCGCAGGATCTTTGTCGTTTATTTTTTTCCAAGAAGCGTTCCGCTAAACTTGGAGCTATAAAAAAGTGGTGCGCCGACCATAAACTCCCTTATAGAGAGTTGGATACCGAATCCTTGAATAAAGTAGCATCCGCTACCCATCATGAAGGTGTGGTCATGGTGGTTCGACCGCTGAAGCCATCGCCGATTCACCCTTTTATTAGAGGAGGACTCGGGCGACAAGGAATTGCTGTCGCTCTGGATCGTGTGGGGAATACCCACAACCTGGGAGCGATTTTACGAACCTGCGCATTTTTTGGTGCGGATGGGTTGGTGGTTTCAAATGAAGAAGGTCAGGCCCGGTTAACGTCGTCCGCCGCGCGCACCGCAGAAGGGGCGATGGAGGTGACTCCCATTTTCCAATCGACCAACCTGGCATCGGCGCTACGCGATTTCATGTCCCGCAATGTATTTGTCCTGGGCGCGGACCTCGATGCAAAACAGTCGCTGTATGATGTGGAGGTGCGGTTTCCCTGTGTTGTGGTTTTTGGAAATGAGCAGGAAGGTCTCTCGGATGGCGTAAAAAGACGCTGTGATCAGGTGGTGCGAATATCGGGCGCGGAAAAGATTCAATCGCTCAACGTTTCGGTCGCGGCAGGAGTGGTTCTTTCCGAATTATGCCGCCGCCGCGACTCCAATAAATAATAGCTTTCACATGTTCTTTGCCAAGCTACATCCTTTGTTAGTTCACTTTCCGGTAGGTCTGCTGGTGAGCGGAGTTTTATTTGAATTGTACGGCAACCTGCGCGGAGAAAATTCCGTCGCCCAGGCAGGAGCGTTTAATGTGCGGTTTGGATTCTGGTGTTCACTTCCGGTTGCGGTGGTGGGGTTTCTGGGCGTAATGAGTATTGAAGCAAAGGATGAATTTAAACCATTTTTGTCCAGGCACATACTTTTTGCATTCTCAACGGTTTTCTTATTTTTGGGAGTGATGTTGCTGTCCAGGTTTTGTGACAGAACCTGGGGCAAGATGGTCTATTATTTCTTTTTGATGGCAGGATTGTTAGCCGTGCTGGGCGCGGGTTACTATGGGGGCGAACTGGTTCATAGATTTAATCTACCGGTGGGTCCGT
>CAJWQP010000099.1 GCA_913045445.1 uncultured Nitrospina sp.
TGGTGGTATGGGAGTTGCGATGGCTGTCGAACGTATCGGCTGAAGAACTTCCAGGCAATTTAAATAAATCAAACTCAAATTAATTAAATCAAACTCAAATGAGGAACAATGGATATCGAAAACAAAGTCATCGTCATCACCGGCGCTGCCCAGGGACTGGGTAAAACCTTTGCAAACGATCTGGCCGCTCGCAAGGCCAGGCTCGCGCTGGCGGACATCAATATGGAACAACTGGAACAGGTCCGGGGAGCCTGCGAGGAAGCCGGCATCGAAGCCAGAGCCTACGAACTGAATGTGGCTGATGAACCTGCAGTCGAGAAGTTATTCGAACAGGTGGTCGTGGATTTTGGCACGGTGGATGTGCTGATCAACAACGCAGGCATCACCCGTGACGGCCTGATGGCGCGCAAAAAGGACGAGGAGATCAAAAAAATGTCGCTGGCCAACTGGCAGGCGGTGATCGACGTCAACCTCACCGGTACCTTCCTCTGCGGGCGTGAATTTTTCGTCAAGCTGCTGGAACAGAAAAAGCCGGGGGTGTGCGTCAACATCTCTTCCATTTCGCGTTCCGGGAATCTGGGACAAAGCAATTACACGGCGACCAAGGCTGGAGTCGCAGAAATGACGGTAACCTGGGCCAAGGAAATGGCACGTCACGGAATCCGCGTCGGTGCAATAGCACCAGGGTATATCAATACCGAAATGGTGGCGGCTATCCGGGAGGATGTGAAGCAGAAGATCATTGAGCAGATTCCCATAAGAAGGCTTGGAGATCCCAGTGAAATCAGCCATTCTGTATTCTACATCCTTGAAAACGACTATTTCACAGGCAGGGTCATCGAGTGCGATGGTGGATTGAGAATCTAAGTCTTGCCGGCAACAGAAAAACAACAATGAACGAAGAAACAAAAAAACCCGATCCCCAGCAGCAGTTGCAGGAACTTTTCTCGCAGATGGTGAAGCAGACCAGTTCCATGATTTCTCCGATGGATCCTCTTGGCGCGACGAAGCCCTTGCAGCAGATCGCCGAAGCCTGGACACACAATCCCCAGCAGTTTGCCGAGGCGATGCAGTCCTGGACCCAGCAGATCGGTGAAATGAACACCCGCGTCTGGCAGGAATTTCTGGACCGCCAAAATACAGAAAACTCTGGTGAGGACGCTCAGGACCTGGCTGAACTTCCCTATTTCAAGTGGATCAGAGAGTACTACCAGACCTATTCCAAGTGGATGGAGAAGCAGATCAAGGAAACGGAAGGGGTTTCGGAGAAGGTCAAGGAGGACGCGACATTCTGGTCAAAGCAGGCGCTGAGCGCCCTTGCTCCCAACAACTATTTCTGGACGAATCCCTCGGCGATTAATGAATTCGTTGAGACCAAGGGGGAAAGCCTACGCAGCGGATTACAGAACTGGCTGAATGATCAGCAGCGTGACGGCATGCCGGAAATGGTCGATAAAACCCAGTTCGAGGTAGGAGGTAACCTCGCGAACACTTCGGGGAAGGTGATATTCCGCAACGAACTGATCGAACTCATCCAGTATGCGCCATTGACCGAGAAGGTCCATGAAGTTCCGGTGGTGATCATTCCACCCTGGATCAACAAATACTACATCCTCGATCTGAAACCAAAAAAGAGTTTCATCCGAAACCTGGTATCCCAGGGCTTCAGCGTTTTCGTGATCAGCTGGAAGAACCCGACGCGGGAGATGCGCGAGACCTCTATGGACGACTACCTGACCCTTGGGCCCCTCAAAGCTTTCGAGGTGGCACGGGCGATCGTTAAATCGAAACAGGTGCACGCGGTGGGCTACTGCATCGGGGGAACCCTGCTGGCCTCGACAATGGCCTGGCTCAACCACCCCGAAAACGGGAAGGGCGACACCGTGCGGGACTGGACACTGCTCGTGACCCTGGTTGATTTTGAACGGCCCGGAGAACTGGGAAGCGTCATCAGCGAGGACTCAGTGAAATATCTGGAGGACCAGATGTCCCAGCAGGGTTACATGGACGGAATCCAGATGGGCAACACAATGAGGTCGCTCCGTCCGGACGGCCTGATCTGGCACTATTTCATCAACAACTACCTCTTCGGCAAGCAGCCTCCGTCGATCGATCTGCTCTTCTGGAACGACGATGCGACGCGGATGCCTGAAAAAATGCAGTCCTTTTATTTGCGTGAATGTTACCTCAACAACCGGCTTTGCCTCCCTGACGAACTTGAGCTGGCAGGGTATCCGATCGATCTCCGGCGCATCAAGCAGCCACTATACTGCGTTTCCGCCGTGCAGGACCACATAACTCCCTGGAAACAGGTCTACCGCATCAACAATCTCGTCAATGGTCCGGTGCGTTTTGCATTGACCACGTCAGGACATATCGCGGGGGTGGTCAACCCTCCTGTTGATCCACCTAAGCGTAGCTTCTGGGCCGGAAATGGAGACGCATCGCTGGATCCGGAGGAATGGCAGGCAAAACAGAAACGGCAGCTCGGCACATGGTGGCCGGATTGGATTGAGTGGCTCGGCAAGCGCTGCGGGGAATCGGTTAACCCGCCCAGGATAGGCAGCAGCGAATATCCTGCCCTGGCCGATGCACCGGGAACTTACGTCCTGGAGACCTGACAAAGGTGAATCTTTTTGGACAAAGTTAAAGCCGATATTTTGTTTGAAATGAGCCAAGTGCTTCTTTGGATTCAAACAGGCTGATCAAAGAATGTGTAGAAGGAATTCAGAGAAGGATTCACCAGATTTCTTTTTAATCTCGAAAGCACAGTAGATCGAGACTATTTTAAAACTTCAATAATATAAAAAACCCGGCAAAGGCCATCTCATATTTTTTATTTCATGAATAATTCTGAGCCAATTCGGATCACAAAATACAGCAACCGACGGATATACGATTCTACCAACAGCCGACATCTGACTCTGGATCAGTTGGTGGAACTTATCAAAGAAGGACATGAAGTTGAAGTCATTGACTCGAAGAGCAAGGAGGATCTGACACAAACGGTTTTGATGCAGATTCTGATCGAAGACAAGGGCTCTCATCTCTTCTCCGCCCCCTTTCTACATCAACTCATTCGAAATCGTGAGGGAATGCTGGGGGAGTTTTTCACCGGTTTTGTCCCGAAGATGCTGGATAGTTATCTGGAAACTCAGGGCTCTTTCAGCAAACAGATGCAGGGAATTGCCATGCCGACCCAATGGATTGACAAGCCAAATGTGATGAAAGTTCCTACCTTCAATCCCTTTGCCGCCTTCAATGTTTCCGGACAGACCACGCAAAAGACAGAAACTTCTGCACACGATGAACCAGAGCATGATGAAGTTCATGAATTGAAAAATCGTCTCAGTGAACTAGAGGAAAGGCTGAACATGATGAAACCAAAACAATCGAATGATGTTGAATGAACCTTAACTATAGAGTATCTTAAAGCATATCCTTTCCTCAGTAAACATTTAGATCAATTCGATACATTACTATACGTAAATTTACGTATACTTTTTTATTAATGATAATGATCTAATGACCGGTGAATTTATGAATTCATACAAGAAAGTGAGTAATTCATAAATATTTGAGTGAATAGATATAAAAAAGACATGGTTTGATTTTTTCATCAACCATCAGCAATTCATGGTTGAAACTTCAACACTTTTTTTCCTGAAAGAAGATTTATTAAGCAAATCCTAAAAAGGAATACATGGGAAATATTAAGCGTAGAAAATTTTTAAAAAAAACGGCTGCAGCCTCGGCCTTCTCGGCAACTTCTGGTTTGTACCCTGGGATAGCCCTTTCAAATTGGAAGGCATCTGATTCATTAACAGAAGAAATCCAGTGGAACAAAACTCCCTGCCGGTTTTGCGGGGTAGGCTGCGGATTGCTGGTAGCAACCTCAAATGGACGTGCCGTTGCAGTAAAGGGTGATCCAGAGAGTTCCGTCAACAAAGGACTGTGTTGTGTGAAGGGTTATCACACGGTGCAGGCCCTTTATGGGAAAGATCGGCTTACCAAAGCGCAGGTTCGGAAAAATGGACAAATGGTCGAAGTTCCCATTGAGGAGGCCTTGGATCTGGTTGCCAGAAAGATGCAGGAAACGATTAAGGAACACGGAAAAAATGCCGTTGCCATGTATGGATCCGGACAATGGACGATCCCTGATGGATATGTTGCCTCCAAATTCATGAAAGGAGCCATTGGCACCAACAATTTGGAAGCCAATGCCCGCTTGTGCATGGCCAGTGCCGTAACAGGATTTTTAACCTCGTTCGGCTCGGATGAGCCGATGGGATGTTATGAAGATATCAACCATGCGGATGCCTTTGTTCTTTGGGGGAACAATATGGCAGAGATGCACCCTGTTCTTTATTCCCGCATTCTGGATCAACGACTCAAGAAAAAACATATCAAAATCATAGATCTTACCACCCGGACAACCCGGACCAGTTATGCAGATGACAAATCCATTCTGTTCAAACCTCAAACGGATTTGGCTATTGCCAATGCGATTTGTTACGAGATCATCAAAAATGGCTGGACCAATGATCAATTCATCAAAGATCACTGCAGTTTCAAAACCGGAAAAACAAACATCGGTTATGGACTCGAAGAGAAATTCAAATTCAGTGATCAGGCAACGTCCAGCTCCTATGCAGAATTCAAAAAGCTTCTCAATGATTATACACCTGAAAAAGTAGAAAAACTTTCAGGAGTGTCTGCGGAAGACATCCGTTACCTTGCATCCATTTATGGGGATCCTAAAACGAAGGTGATGTCCTTATGGTGCATGGGATTCAATCAGCACACGCGAGGGACTTGGATCAACAATTTGGTCTATAACATACATCTGTTGACAGGAAAAATTTCAACCCCAGGTAACAGCCCCTTCTCTTTAACCGGACAACCCAGTGCATGCGGTACCGTAAGGGAAGTGGGAACTCTCACCGATAGACTTCCTCATGGAGTTGTGATGAATGAGAAGGACCGTCAATTTGCAGCAAAAATATGGGGCGTTCCTGTTGAAAACATTCCAGACAAACCTTCCAATCACACCGTGGAAATGTTCCGCTCCCTGGATAGGGGAGAAATCCGTTTTATGTGGATTCAGGTCACCAACCCCATGGTTACCATGCCCAAATTGAATCGTTATCGCAAAGCTTGTGAAAAGGAAGGGCGGTTCATTGTGGTATCTGACATCTACCCTACTCCAACCACTGCTGTAGCAGACGTAATTCTACCTTCTGCAATGTGGATTGAACGTGAAGGCATGTTTGGGAATTCTGAACGTCGAACACAGCACTTCAATCAACTGGTTCCCCCTCCGGGAGACGCCATAAGTGATGCATGGCAAATCATTGAAGTGGCAAGAAGAATGGGTTTTGAAAAACTCTTCCCCTGGAAAGAAGAAAACCATATTGAAGAAATCTGGAAAGAATACCGGAAGCATCATGCCGGTGCAAAACACGAAATGGCCCCCTATGAAGAGCTGAAAAAACGTCCTGGTATACAATGGCCTTATGTCAATGGCAAGGAAACCAAATGGCGTTTCAATACAAAATATGATCCCGCCACCAAAGGCTATGATCCCAAAGGAAAAGAGAGTTTTGACTTCTACGGCAAAAAAGATCACCGGGCCTGGATCTGGTTCCGGCCTTATGAGCCTCCACCAGAGATTCCTGACAAGGAATATCCTTTCTGGCTCAATACAGGACGAGTTATTGAACACTGGCACAGCGGTTCAATGACCCGGAGAATTCCTATTTTGCACAAGGCAGTCCCTAATTCCTATGTGGAATTGCATCCTGCTGATGCAAAGGAACAGGGAATCTATAACGGCGATCCTGTCAAGCTTACGAGCCGAAGAGGTACTCTCACCCTGCCTGCAAGCATAGATCAGCGGGGGCGACCTGTTCGGGGGCAGGTATTTGTTCCATTTTTTGACGAAAATTATTTAATTAATGAACTGACTTTGGATGCGTATTGCCCAATTTCCAAGCAGCCTGATTATAAAAAATGTGCAGTCAAAATAGAAAAAGGATGAAAAAAGAAATCTCTGAAAGCCGAATCGTTTTTATTGGTATATGTGTTGTCATGATGGCTACGTCAATTTTCATTTTCACTAAAAGCCTGAGCCAGGAAAGGTCAAGTATTTCAAACGAACTTTTTGCAAAAAAAGTTTCAGGGACTGAGGCAGTTTTTCCAGATATTGCTCAGGAAAAAGAGGTCTTTGCTCTTGCAGGAAAAGCAAAACTGCTTGGAAAGCAAAGCACTTATTCTTCAAGTGAACGGACCCTCTCAAATTTTTATAAAAGAAGAGCGTATCCGGGTGCACCCCCTAAAATTCCTCATGAGGTTCAACCTGATATGGTAGGAGGGAACAACTGCCTGACTTGCCACGACAACGGAGGTTATGTCGCTAAATTCAGTGCTTACACCCCTGTAACACCACATCCAGGAATGGAAAACTGCCGTCAGTGTCATGTGCCTGAAACAACAGACGCCTTATTTCAGGAAACTGATTGGAATACTTTTGATCCACCTGAAATCGGCCACTCTGCTCTTCATGGCAGTCCGCCTCCTATTCCTCATTCACTACAATTAAGGGGAAATTGCCTCGCATGTCACGGAGGGGCAGCTGCGGTTAGAGAAATACGAAGCAGTCATCCTGAGCGAATCAATTGCCGTCAATGTCATGTATACATGAAATGACTTCCATCAAGAACATAAACATGATCATGACAGACTGCCCTGCATTATTAAAAAACTGGATGGGATATATTATTCATATCCGCGCGACAAAACTGATGCAGGTAAAATTTCTGAGCTTTGGGCTTCTAACGGTATTCCTGTTTGCTTGTGACACTCAGGCTCCTGAAGAACACGTTAAACATGAACCGTTTACCCTTCTTATCCAAAAAAAATCTTCTGAAACACCCAGTGGCGGCTTAACCACTGAACCCTATCTGCGGGGCATTCAACGTGAACAGGTACAGGGTATCCCAGACCGTTCCACATTTTTCTTAGCGGAAAGAGTGTCAAAAATCACGCATTACCCCTGCGGTGAATGCCATACCCGAACGGTTTCTGAATTGAAGAAACTGGGAAACTCATATGCGCCTAAAGCGCACTGGGATATCAGCCTGCAGCATGCGAGTAAGGACTTGATGAATTGTCAGACTTGTCATCCAAATTCCAGGATGAACACTTTGCATTCCCTCCAGGGAGCACCGATTGAATTCAATCATGCGTATCAGCTGTGCGCTCAATGTCACTTTCAGCAGGCCCGTGACTGGTCTGGAGGTGCTCATGGGAAGCGTTTGGGGGGTTGGGCATCTCCTCGAGTCATTAAAAACTGTACAGGCTGCCATAATGCACATAACCCGAGACTTGAAAAAAGATGGCCTTCCCGGGCCAGCAGTCTGCCTAATCTTACTCTTGAAT
>CAJWQP010000100.1 GCA_913045445.1 uncultured Nitrospina sp.
CACTCATGTGATATAGGGTTTGCAACTTGCGCAAACTCCAATATAATGAGCTGTTCCTGTTAGATTTTATCAATAAATAAAACCAGCGCAATCCAAATTTATAGAGGTTTCATGCCAATTCCGTTGAAGCAGGCGATAAAAGTGGGCACATATGTAATGTGGCAGAAAATCAAGGGCCGTAAACAATACCCTCTGGTACTGATGCTGGAACCACTCTTTCGCTGTAACCTTGAATGCGTTGGTTGTGGAAAGATTCAAAAGCCCAATGAAATTCTAAACAAAAACCTAAGCCCTGACGAATGTTTGCAAGCGGCAAGAGAATGCGGTGCACCCGTTGTTTCAATCGCCGGAGGTGAGCCTTTGATGCATCCTCAGATTGTTGAGATTGTTGAGGGACTTATTAAGCAAGGACGATATATTTATCTTTGCACGAATGCGATATTGCTTAAAAACTTTCTCGGCAAGTTGCCTGTTTCACCGTTGCTGACCCTTTCGATTCATCTCGATGGTCTCGAAGAAGATCATGACCGTATCGTGGATCAGAAGGGAGTTTTCAAAACAGCGGTGGAAGCTATTCGCCAGGCAAAAGAAATGGGTTATCGAGTATCAGGTAACACAACATTTTTTGAAGGAACAACCGTTGAGCAAGCAGAAAAGTTTCTCGACTTCCTCAATTCACTGGGTATAGATGGGTCAACGGTTGCCTCGGCATTCAGGTATGCAGACGCTCCAGACCAGGATCATTTTTTCGGTCGAAAACGTACCCAGGAATTTTTTAAAGAATTGTTGGGAAAAAATAAAAAAGGACGATGGGATATTTCTCATTCTCCACTGTACCTTGAATTTCTGCAAGGCCGCCAGGATTATGAATGCACCCCTTGGGGAAACCCGAACTACTCCGTTTTGGGTTGGCAGAAACCCTGCTATTTGCTTGATGACGGTTATGCCGATTCATTCAAAGAGTTGATGGATACAACGAATTGGGAAAGTTATGGGCATAAGAACAATCCCAAATGTGCCGATTGCACAGCCCACTGTGGCTATGAAGCAACAGCGGTAGAAGATTCTACCGCCAGCCTGAAGAATATGATTGTCTCCGCACGCGCGGCGATGCTTTAAAATCAAAAAATATTTTAGAGAGAATCGGGAAGTTTGGTTGTTTCGTTCGCCAATGCCAGATCTACTTGTTGCTGAGTCAGTCCATCAGACATATGCAGATTCGCCCCGGCGAGGTTGGTATCTTCCAACTGGGATTCATGAAGGTCAGCCCTCACCAAATTTGCCTGCGACAAGTCAGCCTTTTTCAGATTAGACCATCGTAGATTAGCGCCGCGCAAGTTGGCACCCGCAAGATTGGCCTGTTCAAGGTTTGCATTTTTTAAATAAGCGCCATAAAGGTAAGCACCTTTTAGATTGGCCCCCTTCAGATTGGCTCCCAGAAGAACGACCCCGCGTAAATTGTATCCTTCAAGATTAGCCGATTGCCCCTCTGCTTTCCCTGAACCCAACCACAAGGAATGTTCAGTCAGGATTTTTTTCAAATCGTCCTTGGAAATTTCACGCAAAGCAGTTTCGTTTTTCATCGACTGGTTTTCCATCGCATAATTCTAGTTATTTGCTCCTTATAAAAATACAGAAAATGCTTATCGATTTACAAGCATAATCGCAAAAATAAATTATGACAGAACGTGATGGTGACCCGACCCCCTAGATCTATGCGAAATGTTAAACTTATAAAAACTATTTAATAAGGGGGGGGATTAGATGGATAGAGGTTATATTATCAGCCGCTCATTTTGCAGGGTTTGAGAAATTTTTCAGGGTCCATTCCGTTTCTTTTTATATCGGATTCCACCATGAGGTGAACAAGTTCTTTGAAAGAAGTCCTGGCATGCCAGTTCAGGATGTTCTTGGCTTTACTGGAATCCCCAATAAGGGTATCAACTTCCGCTGGGCGAAAGAATGATGAGTCAACTTCAACCAAAACCCGGTTGGTATTTTTATCGAAACCCACCTCATCAACCCCGGACCCTCGCCATTCGATATCAAATCCGCAGAGTCCAAAGGCTTCCCGGACAAAATCGCGAACACTGAATTGCTTGCCGGAGGAAAATATAAAATCATCCGGTTCGGGTTGTTGCAGGGTGAGCCACATTCCTTCTACATAATCCTTTGCATAACCCCAGTCTCGTCTGGCATCCAGATTGCCGAGATAAATTTTCTCCTGTTTTCCCGCAAGGATGTTCGCCAGGGAAAGGGTAACTTTACGGCTTACAAAGTTCTCGCCACGTCTGGGTGACTCGTGATTAAACATTATTCCGTTGCAGGCGAAAACGTTAAACGCTTCTCGGTAGTTAATGGCTGTCCAATGACCGTATACTTTTGCTATTCCATAAGGACTTCTCGGATAAAAAGGGGTTTTTTCTGTCTGGGGGATTTCCATGACTTTACCAAACATTTCGCTGGTAGAGGCTTGATAAAATCGGCAGGTTTCGTTGAGACCATTGGCGACTAGAGAATGCAAAAGCCGCAGGGGACCCATGGCATTGACCTGGCAGGTGTATTCCGATGTTTGAAAACTGACCGCGACATGGCTTTGAGCGGCAAGATTATATATTTCGGTCGGACGAATACTGGAGATCAAATCATCTATGCTTTGAAAATCCAACAAATCGCCATAATGCAAATAGAACTTGTTTTTGTAGGGTAAGTTTTCCTGCCGCAGATGTTCTATGCGTCCCCTGTTGAATGTGCTGGAACGCCGGACTATGCCATGAACTTCATAACCTTTCTCTAATAGAAACTCGGCAAGATAGGACCCGTCTTGACCAGTAACTCCGGTAATCAACGCTTTTTTTGGTGCATCCATGAGGTTTAATTAAGTGGTTAGGGTGGATACAAGGCCAATTGTGTTCCAGACTGCCAGCGGAGGGCAATCTGCAAAAGCCTTTGTGTTACAATCATTTTTTATCATATTGGGTGATGTTGCACAATGAATAAATTAACTGGAAGTGGCTGACAAAAATCTTTGTATAAAAAAGATAAATGCTAAAATAACAGGACTGAAAAGTGCCCGTTGGTTTTAAACGGGTTTCCTCCATATATCTACCAAAGTGCTTGATAACTAATGATTCCTTCCCATCCAGAAAAAAATCCTACGGTGGTCATCGCTCACCGCGTTGGGGGGGAACATCTGGAGCGCTCTTTTCTGGATTTAATTCCCTGGTTTGAAAATGTTGTCGTGGTGGGGCCAGAGCATCCTCAAATTGCACAGGCTGTGAAACATCATGGAGGGTCATGGATTGACAGTGACTCCCCTCATGTAGCCAAACTTTGGGAAGAAGGGATGAGGAGCAGAGATTCCGACTGGTATTTGTTGATCCAGAGCACACAATATCTTTCCACGGTCCTCAAGGAGACGATCACTGAAACTATCCGGTCAAATCAGGATGCACCAAAGTTCTATACCTTCGCGCGGTTGAATTTTTTTTTAAAACAGCGGCTGAAATATAATCTGGAATGGACCCACGAATTGCCATCAGGTCTATTGTTTTCCTCAACACGTTTAAATTCTCTCGATGAGTTTATCCACTCTGCAAAATCCGAATCGATTAGCGGAGAACTGGTTCATTTTGGAGAACGGACTCTGAATGAAGCAACCCGGAATTCACTGCACAGGGCAGACAGGTTGTCTGATCAGCTTTTTAAGAAGTCACCGAATTTGAATAAACGAATGCTGGTGAGCAGGGCCTTAAGAAATTTTTTCAGGAATTTTTTTTCAACCTGGTTGGTCCGCAGAGGAATCCGGGAAGGTTACGAGGGTTTGGTATTTTGTTTTTTAGACTCGCTGGTTATCTTATTGGCTTATCTCGGATATTACGAAAAATATGTTCGCAGTGGAAAGCAAATTGAAAGCCAGCGAAGTTCTATAAACAAAATTCTGGTCATAAAGGTTCGCGGTTTGGGAGATGCCGTATTAGCGACACCTGTTTTGCAAAACCTGAAGACTCTCATGCCCAACACCTCAATTTCTATTCTGACTTTTAATTTTTGTAAGCCCCTGTTCGAAAATAATCCCAATGTAAAGGAGATTTACGGTTTATCAGAAAAGCCCGAGGCTTCAGAACTCAAGACACTTGCAAATTCGTTGAGCGCCAATGATTTCGATCTAATCATTAACCTGCATGCCAGGAATCTTTCTACAAAATTAGCAAAAAATATCAAAGCTCGCTGGAGAATAGGTAGAAGTTATTTTCTCAGAGAAAAATTTAGCGATGTGCTGATTGGTTCTGACCATGAGCCGGACAAATCTTCCATCGAAAGGGATCTGGATTGTATCCGCGCAATCGGATTGGACCCTGTTGAAAAGCAACCGGAACTTTTTGTCACTGATGAAGAATCCAAATGGGCAAACGAATATTTAGCAGAGCAAAATTTAGATCGGTCAAAAAAGTTAATCATGATCCATCCGGCCGTGACTCAATACTATCGGCATTGGGGTCTGGAGAAGTTCACCCAGCTTTCCCGTAATCTGATTGATGAGGGACACCAGGTGATGGGAATTTTTTCGCCGATGGAGCAATCCATTGCCGATTCGCTCATTGAAAAGGTAAAGGATATTTATGTATATGTGGGTCCATTACGCCCCAGTATGGCATTAATCCAGCAAGCGGACCTGATGATTGATAATGATTCAGGGCCTGCTCATGTTTCCCAGGCTCTCAAGGTTCCCACTATGGTTCTTGTGGGTCCGGATTACAAAAACACATACCGGGATAAACAAATTTATGATAAGGAGAGTTATGTTTTCTACCAGGATATTCCATGCCGGGACTTGTTTTTTTCCAGATGCCTGCCGCCAGAGCCTTGTCAGGAATTGAAATGCATGGATCACGCGGTTGCAGAAGTATTTGCCAAGGCCCAGGAATTGTTGGGCTCTAAGTAGTGGTTAAATTAAATGAATCAAGTGTCTTTTCGGGTTTTAGCACAGTTTCCTACCTGCATTGCAGTTTGGCAAAAACGGTAAAAATACAGGAATATGGCGCTTATCCATTGCGCATACAACTTTTTATCCCTCCCAATGCAGATTTTCCTTGGGATTTATCGAATAGTTGCTTAAGATGAAGGTTTTTACCTAAACACAATTAACGGTCCCATCTTTTTAAGTCTTTTAAAAACATTACATTATTAGTGGGCCTTCGTCTGTTAAGCCTTTTAAAAATATCACATTAGGAAATGCCTTCAACTATGAACCACGAGAACATCAGGAATGTCGGAATCATCGCTCATGTCGATCATGGGAAAACCACGCTTGTCGATTGTTTGTTGCGGCAAAGCGGAATGTTTAGAGCCAGCGAACTGGAAGAGTCCTGCATCATGGATAGCAACGACTTGGAAAGAGAACGTGGCATCACCATTTTTTCAAAGAATGCTTCCATTCAGTATAAAGACTACAAAATTAATATCGTTGATACTCCGGGTCACGCTGATTTTGGCGGAGAGGTTGAACGTATACTTAAAATGGTAAATGGGGTTTTGCTCATTGTTGATGCTTCTGAAGGCCCGATGCCGCAAACCAAATTTGTTTTGAAAAAGTCGCTCGACCTGGGGCTGAAACCTATTGTGGTAGTAAACAAAATTGATCGTCCGGGAGCCGATCCCGAAAACGCTTTAAATCAAGTGTTCGATCTTTTTGTAAGTTTGGGAGCTTCTGATGAGCAGTTGGATTTCTCTACAATATATACTTCTGCCAAACAGGGATTTTGTCGTGTGGAGCCAGAAGGGGAAAATCAGGATATGAAACCGTTGCTGGACCTTATTGCTGAAAAGGTGGAGCCTGATAAAGGCGACCACAAAGGCGCATTCCAGATGCTGGTTTCTTCCATTGATTTTAATGACTATGTAGGGCGAATCGCAATTGGAAAAATCCAGCGAGGCTCCTATGATTCCAACAAGCAATATACTTTGATCACACGGTCGGGTGATATGGAAGAATTCAAAGTTTCTAAAGTATTTGCATACTCGGGTTTGCAACGAGTGGAAACGGATGAAGCAGTGACGGGGGACATTGTCGGTGTCGCCGGAATGAAGGAGGTGGATATTGGGGAAACCATTGCCGACCGGGAATGTCCAGAAGCACTGCCCGTAATAGAAATAGACGAACCAACACTGTCTATTAACTTTACGGTAAACAATTCACCCTTTGCCGGAAGAGAAGGAAAATTTGTCACTTCACGGCAACTGCGGGACAGACTGTTTAAGGAGATAAAACATAACGTGGCCTTGCGAGTTGAAGAAACAGAAAACAGCGATGCGTTCAGGGTTTCGGGTAGAGGAGAGTTGCACTTAACCATTCTCATAGAAACCATGCGGCGCGAGGGATATGAGTTTGCTATTTCCAGACCGGAAGTGGTCCTGAAAAAAGTTGATGATAAAACATTGGAGCCGGAAGAATTCGCGATAATTGATGTCGAAGAGCAATATATGGGGCCAGTAATGGAGGCTATGGGGCAACGAAAAGGTGCCATGAAAAACATGCTTCAAACGGGAACAGATTCGGTCAGACTGGAGTTTGTTGTGCCAACACGTGGATTGTTTGGTTTTCGATCACAATTGTTGACTTTGACGCGTGGCACAGGAGTTTTAAATCATAGTTTTCATAACTACGTTCCCTACTGTGGAGAATTGGCGAGTCGGAACAACGGAGTTTTAATATCACTTGAAAATGGAAGCACGACCACTTTCTCACTATTTAACCTGCAAGAAAGGGGAACCATGTTTCTGGGACCGGCTGAGGAAGTGTATACAGGAATGATCATTGGAGAAAACAATAAGGATAATGACCTTGTGGTAAATATTTGCAAGAAGAAAAATCTCACTAACGTGCGGGCATCCGGGTCAGACGATACAGTGAGTCTTGCGCCGCCCAGAATAATGAGCCTTGAGCAGGTCCTCGGCTACCTTAATGATGACGAACTCGCGGAAATCACACCGGAAAGTATTCGTCTGCGTAAAAAGCATTTAGATGAGAATGATCGTAAACGGCTGGCAAAAACAAAAAAGGTCGCCTGAAGATTCGGGCGGTTTGGCAAGGACAACATGCTTGTCGAACTCATAGGAACTACCGATGATTCTTTGCATAAAAAACCCGGATCATAAATCACCTGGAAAGTAATCCAACTATGCCTATCTACGAATACGTTTGCAAGAAATGCGATCACGCATTTGAGCTTTTAGTATCTGGCTCTGCCCGCCCGGCATGCCCCGAGTGTAACAGTAAAAAGCTGGACAAACAGCATTCCGTATTTTCGCCAAGCATCAAGGAAAATAGTGCGCCCGCCAAAAACCTTCCCCCCGAATGTGGCTCTTGCGCTCATCCTGATGGCCCCGGCGCTTGCTCCATGAACTAAACGAAAGCCTTCGACAA
>CAJWQP010000101.1 GCA_913045445.1 uncultured Nitrospina sp.
ACAGGCTGTAACATTCTAATTTATAAAAAACATTGGCAAAATTGAGTTCTGTCTGATAAGTAACCCAAATGGTGTTGGAAAAACAATCTTCTTATTACCTACAAAAAGTATAAATAAATTATGGTGCTCAGTGGTGGTGTGATCGCGTTTTCTTCCGTTGCTTTTAGTTTGGGAGTTTTGCACGCATTTGATATTGATCATGTAATGGCAGTTTCGGGCTTGGCTGAAACTTCTTCCAGATCGCGAAAGATGTTAGGCATTTGTTGCCGCTGGGCTATGGGTCATGGCTTGACCTTATTGCTAGTTGGTGTTTGTGTGCTATCACTGGGGGTATCCAACCTTGATGGTCTAAGCCATCTTGGTGAGAAACTTGTCGGTTTTATGCTGATGGGGATTGGTCTGTGGGGTCTTTGGGGTTTAATCAGTCAAGATCAAATAAAATTTACCGCCAAGGTTTCTTTAGATGCAAATCATAAGAAGTCGTCTGATGAAACAAAAGGAATATCCGCTCGTGATGAACCAAGGTGTCAACATGGCGCCGTTTTGGTTGGCATGATCCATGGACTGGCTGGGTCAGCCCCTTTAATAGGGTTAATGCCCATTGGCAATTTCGATTCGCCCTGGCTGGGCTTGGGTTACATTGCAATATTTAGTTTTGGGGCCTTAATCTCCATGCTGATCTTTGGTGGTTTGTTGGGAGTCCTGTTTCATGGATTGAATCAAAGAGCTGTTTCCTTTGTCATTGGTTTGCGGATCATGATTTTAACAGCAACCTTTTGCTTGGGCGCTCATTGGGTATATGCTAACAGCTAGATTAAAAGAAAATATACTGGATGCAGAGTGGAGGGCTCGACTGGACTTGAAGTTTTCCAAGTCCAATAACCGGACTATTCTGAGCCACCGGAAGCACTATGGTCCCTTGCAAGTACAGAAACCTTTTTATCCAGAGCTTAATGGGGCCTGTCATGTCTATATATTGCATCCGCCAGGCGGAGTGGTTGGAGGAGATCGTTTAAATATTTGTGTGGATGTGAATTCAAAAGCACACGCCTTGATCACAACTCCGGCGGCGGGAAAGTTTTACCGGAGTGCTGGATCTGTGGCCCGGCAGGAACAGATTATTAAGGTAGCGCCTAAGGGAACTTTGGAATGGTTTCCTTCGGAAAACATTATATTTTCCGGTGCCAGGGCGCAGATTCAGACTAAAATTGAGCTGTCCCATGATAGTAACTTTATGGGTTGGGAAATCTCATGTCTGGGGCGACCAGCTTCGGACGAATATTTTAGTAAAGGTGAGTTGGATCAGCGTTTTGAAGTTTGGCGGGATGGCAGGCCTTTACGGTTTGAGCGTTTGTGGTTAAAGGGAGACAACCCTATTCTCAAAGAAAAATGGGGTCTGCAGGGCTTTCCCGTTGTTGGAAGTATGGTCTGCGTGAATGATAAAACAGGACTAGTTGATTCGTTGAGAGAAATATCCTTTTCTTCAAATGATCAAGAAATATTTTCCGCAACGCAAACGGATGGTATTATTATCTGCTCCTTTCTTGGAAAAAGTGTGAATAGAGCTAGAAGCTACTTTATTGATGCTTGGAAAATATTACGTCAGCAAGTGATTGGTCGTGAAGCCGTTGAACCACGGATTTGGAAAACTTGATGGGCGTTTTGAACGATTGTTGGTTTACTGACATTAAGCAGTATGTTTAAAGAGAGGAAAAAATGGAGCTTACCCCTAGAGAAAAAGATAAATTGATGGTTTTTACCGCAGGATTATTGGCGGAAAGGAGACTGGCTCGCGGTGTGAAACTTAATTATCCAGAAGCTGTTGCCTATATTTCAGCCGCCATTCTGGAAGCAGCTCGCGATGGAAAAAGTGTCGCTGATTTGATGAGCTATGGAACGACCCTGCTTAAACGTGAAGATGTCATGGAAGGGATTCCTGAGTTGATCCACGAAGTGCAAGTGGAGGCCACTTTCCCTGATGGCACCAAGTTGGTTACCGTTCACAATCCTATTCCATAAATGGAGAATGGCTATGATTCCCGGTGAAATAAAAGTAAAAGAAGGAAATATTACCCTTAATAAAAACATGAAAACGATAAATGCTACTGTTTCTAATTCCGGCGACAGACCTATCCAGGTAGGATCGCATTATCATTTTTTTGAAACTAATGATGCCTTGAAATTTGACCGCGAAAAGACAAAAGGATTCCGTCTCAATATACCTGCGGGTACGGCAGTAAGATTTGAGCCAGGGCAAGAGCGCGAAGTTGAATTGGTGGCCTATTCAGGATCCAGACAGGTTTATGGGTTCAATGGAAAAATAATGGGAGAGTTGGAGAGCGAATAATGAGTGAGATAAGTAGACGGGCTTATGCTGACATGTATGGTCCCACAACGGGAGACCGCGTACGTTTGGGAGATACTGAACTGTGGATTGAAGTTGAAGACGATAAAACTTCCTATGGAGAGGAAGTCAAGTTCGGCGGTGGCAAGGTCATTCGGGATGGAATGGGGCAGAGCCAAAGAACTTCCAGAGAATCGGTGGATGTTGTGATCACGAACGCCTTAATCCTCGACCATTGGGGCATCGTCAAGGCCGATATTGGAATTAAATCTGGCCGGATTGCTGGGGTTGGAAAAGCCGGGAACCCTGACATACAACCTGATGTTGACATCATTGTTGGTCCTGGAACGGAAGCGATTGCAGGGGAAGGGCTGATAACCACTGCCGGTGCTCTGGATGCTCATATCCATTTCATTTGTCCACAACAAGTGGAAGAAGCACTCATGTCCGGAATCACAACCATGCTCGGAGGTGGTACCGGACCGGCGGCGGGTACCAATGCGACAACCTGTACGCCCGGACCCTGGAATATTCAGCGTATGTATCAGGCAGTGGAAGAGTTGCCGATGAATTTTGGGTTTCTTGGAAAAGGTAATGCCAGTCTCCCCGCCGCTCTTGAAGAGCAGGTTCTTGCTGGTGCTATGGGATTAAAATTGCATGAAGACTGGGGAACAACCCCGGCAGCGATAGATAATTGTTTGTCAGTCGCTGATAAATTTGATGTTCAAGTTGCTATTCATACCGATACCTTAAACGAATCCGGTTTTGTTGAAAACACGCTGGCGGCCTTTAAGGGTCGAGCAATTCATACTTACCATACGGAGGGTGCTGGCGGCGGACACGCTCCGGACATTATAAAAGCCTGCGGTGCGGCGAATGTATTGCCTTCATCCACCAACCCTACTCGCCCTTATACGGTTAACACTATTGATGAGCATTTAGACATGCTTATGGTGTGTCACCATCTCGATCCTAAAATTCCTGAAGATGTTGCGTTTGCTGAATCGCGCATAAGGCGTGAGACCATTGCCGCAGAAGATATTCTTCATGACCTGGGAGCATTTAGCATGATTGCTTCCGACTCTCAGGCTATGGGGAGAATTGGAGAGGTGATCTGCCGAACCTGGCAAACCGCTCATAAAATGAAAGTACAACGAGGACCTTTGAGTCCGGATACTTCCGACAATGATAATTTTCGTGCCAAACGTTATGTCGCCAAGTATACGATCAATCCCGCCATCACGCATGGAATCAGGCATGAGGTAGGTTCCATCGAAACAGGAAAACTGGCGGATATTGTTTTGTGGAAACCGGCATTTTTTGGAGCCAAACCGGCCCTGATTATTAAAGGTGGAATGATTGTAGCCGCTCCCATGGGAGACCCCAATGCTTCGATTCCAACGCCACAACCCGTTCACTATCGCCCGATGTTTGGAGCGCTTGGGGGAGCACGAAGTGAAACCTGTGTGAGTTTTGTTTCCAAAGCCGCTTCTGAAGATGGCATGAGAGAGAAACTTCGATTGAATAAACGGTTGGTTTCGGTCCGCGATACACGCGGCATCACTAAAAAGAACCTTGTTCATAATAGCTATCTTCCAAAAATAGAAGTTGATTCGCAAACTTATGAAGTCCGGGCGGATGGTGAGCTTTTAACTTGCGAGCCTGCGACAGAGCTACCTCTGGCCCAGCGTTATTTTCTTTTTTAATTGAAGGCCGATTAAATGTTGCAAATTACCGAGAAACTGAGTGCTACTGCGACACCCTCTGTAAGCTTGACTTTGCCTTTTGATAAAAGGCAGAAAAGCCGCTTGCGGGTTTTCCTGGATGACAGTCAGGAAGTGGCATTGATGCTGGAACGGGGAAGTGTTTTGCGTCATGGTGATTTATTGCGGGCGGACAATGGATTGATTGTCGAGGTTTGCGCCGCTAATGAAGAGGTGGCTGTTGTTTCTACGGAGGACTCTTTTCTTTTTGCACGGGCTTGCTATCACTTGGGAAACCGTCACGTCCCACTTCAAATAGGAGAAAACTGCTTACGTTTTCAAAGAGACCATGTATTGGAAGAAATGATCCATTCGCTTGGACTTTCTGTCAAACACGAGCTGTCTCCCTTCGAACCCGAAGGAGGGGCTTATGGTGGGCATTCCAGTCACTCACACTCTCATTCCCACTAAGCACAAAAAAATGATTTCTGGTCGGTCAAACGGATCACTAAGGTTGATGCAATTGTGCAGTCCGATGCTTCCGGTTGGGGCATACGCATATTCACAAGGTTTGGAGTTTGCTGTTTCTTCGGGTTGGGTGAACGATGACCGCTCAACCTCGCTCTGGGTTGAGGGACTTCTGGAAAATTCTTTAACATATTTAGATGTTCCCCTATTATCTCGTCTACATAAAGCATGGTCGACTGGAGACAACGAAAGTGTGCTCTATTGGAATGATTTTTTATATGCAAGTCGCGATTCGAGAGAGCTTCGGGAAGAAGAAAAACAACTGGCTCATGCTTTAGCTCGACTGTTGGATGACTTAGGTGTTCCAGGAGCTGTTGAGTGGAGAGGTAACTCTCAAGCCTGTTTTTTAACCTTGTTTTCTTTAGGGGCGTCATATTGGAAGATTCCTGTCGAAGAAGCTTCTTGGGGCTATTTATGGATGTGGGCTGAAAATCAAGTATTGGCGGCAATTAAACTGGTTCCTTTAGGACAAACCATGGGCCAGAAAATATTGTCTTCTGTTATTGAAATTATCCCGGAACGGGTTGCAACAGGTTTATCATTAAGAGATGAAGAGGTGGGTTATACCGCTCCGGGGCAGGGCATAGCCAGTGCCCTTCATGAAACTCAATACACCCGATTATTTCGGTCTTAAAAATACGGAATAATGAGCATGACAAATAAGCAAGTATTACGTGTGGGAATTGGAGGGCCGGTAGGGTCGGGGAAGACTGCTCTGGTCAATGTTTTATGCAAGCAAATGAGAGATAAGTATCAAATTGCAGTTGTCACTAACGATATTTATACCAGGGAAGACGCGCAATTCCTGATCCGAAATGAAGCTCTGGAAGAAGAAAGGATCCGTGGCGTGGAAACAGGCGGGTGCCCGCATACTGCTATTCGCGAAGATGCTTCCATGAACTTGTCCGCTATTGATGACCTGTGTCGAAGTTTTCCAAACCTGGATATGGTCATTGTGGAAAGCGGAGGCGATAATCTTGCGGCAACTTTCAGTCCCGAGCTCTCCGACCTGACTATCTATGTGATTGATGTGGCCGCCGGAGATAAAATCCCTCGCAAAGGAGGACCGGGGATAACCAAGTCTGATTTACTCGTCATCAATAAAATTGACCTGGCACCCCATGTGGGGGCTTCCCTGGATATAATGGAACGTGATACTAGGAAGATGCGAGGTGAAAATCCCTTCATCTTCACCAACTTAAAAAATAATGCTGGAGCGGATCAGATAGAAAAATTTATTATTGAGCAGGGATTATTGTGAGGTTTATTTCATTACCTTGAGAGTATTGCCAGGAATATGGATTTAATACGCAGATATTTAAAAGTAATGATGTTGTTGCTTTTCTTTGTTTCTTTTATTTTTGGGGTCGCGGAAAGTGCGGAATCAGGAAAAAAGAACATCGAGATAAGCCTCAGTTATAAATTGAAGCTCCATGGAAACTTTAATGCCAAGAGATTCAAATTAAACCATCCTATAAAAATTTCACAGCCAGAAATAATTAACCACTTGGTTTCGCTGCGGTATCAGGGGACGTTTTGGGGAAACAAGGAAGAACAGGTTTTCTCCGGGCCTCAAATTAAAAAACTGGCTCCGGTGCTTGCGAAAGCGTTTGCAGGTGTGGGCCCTGATAAAATTATTCACATCGAGTTAAAGGGGAAAGGTGGGATTACATCCGGCGATATTTTTTCTTTCAGAAGTTATCTAAACTGGCGTTTCGATTTCATTAGAGGTGAATCATTTTTTCAACGAAATGATACTCGCATGTGGAATGTCTTTGCCTGGAAACTGATTCCCCAGAAAGGTCAGCTCTACTTCAGGACCGCATCTGAAAAAGGAAAACGCACACAGAAAAACTGGATTGTTTCAAAGCTGAGCCTGCCTGCTCCTGAGCGGAAGAGTGATGACGACGACGGGACTTCTGATATTTTCGAAACAGGTATGTCAAATCATGAGATCAATCCGGAATTGGAGAAAAAACTGAAACACTTAAAATATCTTCATGAGAATGACCTTATTGACGAAGAGGAATATAAAGCTCAGCAAAAAAAGCTTTTCGATGAGTTGTTTTAAATCCAGTAAGTTGACTATATGTCTTTACTGGCCCGTCCAGCATTCACTGCACATATCAGTATCGGCATGCCTTTAGAATTCAAAAGACTTGAGGCAGGCCAGCGCCGACTGGTAACCCCGCAAAATAAAGCCCCAGGTTTTCTGTGGGTAACCCGCCAGCGCTTAATTCTTTAGCGTTGTCAAATTTAATGCTTAAATGTAAGGCATTACGGTTCGGGGGATCGCCATGAAAATATGAGTTTATTTTCTAAAGGTCAAG
>CAJWQP010000102.1 GCA_913045445.1 uncultured Nitrospina sp.
AAAAAGATTTCAGAAACGTAAGAGGGCTTTACAACCTGGGTCGACTTTACCTGAAGCAAAACAGGATTGATGATGCACGGGCACAAGTTGACCAACTTTATCTCCGTAACAATCAACTGGCAAAAAAACTATTCGACGTAATACCCCCCGAATATAAAGTCATGTCGGTAGAAAATGGCGGTTCCCTTACTGGAAAGGTTGAACTGGTTGGCGAGGTTCCGCATCCCAGGTTTTTCCCACTCATTGCTTCACCCAATATTGAGTATTGTACCCGTATGTCTAATGGGAGAGGTCATCGCATTCTATTCGACTTCACTGTCTCCGATTCACGCGGACTAAAAGACACTGTCATCAAATTGATAGGCATTCCAAAAGGAAAACCCTTTACCACGGAAATCCAGAAAGTCGTAATGAATCGTTGCCACACACCTAATTATGTAATTGGTGTCCGCAACGGAGAGACGCTATTACTGGAAAACACAGACCCCATTGTCCATGAAGTCGTTGCTTATGAATTCACTAACAATGGGGCAGATCAAAGAAGTCACCGCCCTGTCAATGCCCATACCTCTCAGGCAAGAGACGTATTCGTAAAACCCACGACGGAAGAATATCTGGTCAAGTGCAACCTGCACCCATTCCTTCAAACCAGAGGCGTGATGGTGGATAATCCGTATTACGCTGTCACCGATGAGGAAGGAAATTTTTCTATAAAAGATATTCCACCAGGCACTTACGAAGTAGTCGCATGGCACCCTTTCATTCCAAATCAACTAGGCACCATCACCATAAAACCGGACCAGCAATCAAAAATAGACTTCTCGTTTAAGGGAGAGGATGTACGGCGCAAACTTTATAATGACGACTGGTTCATGTACCATTTTCAATCGATGTATGACAGTTTTGAAAATTTCTACGGTGGCCCCAGGGATGACGATAAAATTGAAGTACTGCAGGTATACAAACCACTGTCAAACCGAGCACTGGCGGACGGGTCCAAAAAATAACTCAGGACGGAGACTCCTGCCACATCAACACCGAGTCAAGTTTTTCCGCTTGTTTAGCCTTGCGGGCAGTTACTACCGCAGTCTCCCTATCCAAAAACCTGCCGATAAAAACCCGATGCCACACCTCGTCTTTTCCGGCAATACGGACTGTCGCAACAAAAACCGGATAACCTTTTTTAACAAGTTTTTCTTTTAAAAGACCAGCTCTTTCAAGCTGACGAAATGAACCCACCTGCAAAGCGAAACCTGACGCTACGGACTCAACCTGCTTCCCGACCTCCACTTTCACCGTCTCACTTTTTTCTGCAACCGGATTCAATAAGTTTTCCGAGTCTGAGTTTTTGGCCTGAGAGATGGTTTCTACATCGCCCCTTGCACTGGTCGGATCAGTCGGACCAGGAGGCGTATCATTTGCAACTTGCGCGGGATCAGCAACGCTTCCATTAAGGCCGACAAATTTGCTCATGGAGGGGTCAGACAAAGTATCGAAAAATGTAAACTCTTCATCATTACTTGATCCGGATTCAACCAGCGCTTGCTTTTCTTTTATATTCTTTGGCTTCACAGGAATTTGTTTTTTCAACGAAACTTTTTCATCATCCTGAAAAACAACTAGAAGCTTAAGGGTGCCAAAATAAATACCCGCCCCGAACAAACCAAGAATAAGAATTGACAGAAAGGTTTTTACAGATGAATTCATAGTCACATAAACACTGTTATCACGTACCCAAAGAGTTGCTTTGGTTTCTACGTTGTTATCATCGTAGATATCATACTTGTCTGTGATTTCAGTGGCTTTAGTTACGACATAAGTGAATGAGAGCTGGAGAGAAAACGGACAATCACATTTGTTCAGGAGCCGAAACACCCATAACAGAAAGACCGTTGTGAATGGTGGTGCGAAGGCAATCCATCAAAAACAACCGAGCTAAAGACAAAGCCACATCATCACTGACTACACGGTGACGGGAATAGTAACCATGAAACGCCGCCACGAGGTCATGAAGATAAAAAGCGATACGATGAACCTCCAGTAGTTCGGCACTCTTGCCAACGATCTCGGTAAAAGCCAATATTTTCTTTATTAGAGTGAACTCCTCTTCATCCTTCAGCCGTGACAAATCTATATGTGAAATTGCCGGTAAACTCAGCCCCTCTTCAGTCGCTTTTCTGAAAATACTGCAAATACGTGCATGAGCATATTGAATATAAAACACCGGATTCTCAGGTGATTCTTTTTTTGCTAATTCGAGGTCGAAATCCAAATGACTGTCAGAGCTTCGCATTAAAAAGAAAAACCGTGTTGCGTCAACCCCCACTTCTTTGACGACATCGGACAAGGTCTCAAATTCACCGGACCGAGTGGACATGGAAACCTTTTCACCCCCGCGTGTTAAAGCGACAAACTGAACCAGCATGACTTTAAAAACATCTTTATCATATCCCATCGCCTGCAACACAGAATTCATTCGCGGGACATATCCATGGTGATCGGCACCCCAAAGATCAACGATCCACTCAAATCCGCGATCAATTTTATTTTTATGATAAGCGATATCAGAACAAAAATAAGTTTTCTCACCAGTTTGCTTAATAAGCACCCTGTCCTTTTCATCATCAAAAGCTGATGAATTCAACCAAACTGCTCCTTCCTTATCATAAACATGTTTCTTTTCACGCAACCAGTTGACTGCCTTGTCCACCAACTGGTCATCATATAGGCTTTTCTCGTTGAACCATTGATCAAACTCAACACCAAATTCTGAGAGGTCATCTTTGATACCGTTCAAAATTGAATCAAGCGAATACTGCCGGAAAAAAGGTAGAACCTCCTCTTCCGACTTATCCAGAAACTCCTTACCCCGCTGATCAATAATTTCCCGGGCAATATCTCTTATGTATTCACCTTGATAATAATCCGGTGAAAATTCTTCCGCAATGCCCAGTATTTCTCGATAGCGTGCCCAGGTAGAACGCCCCAAAGTATTCATCTGATTCCCAACATCATTGATGTAATACTCAGTGCTGACGTTATATCCAGCCAGTTTTAACAGACGTCCCAGCATATCTCCCACTGCCGCCCCGCGGCCATGCCCTACATGTAGTGGACCAGTGGGATTCGCGCTAACAAACTCAAGAAGAACTTTCTTACCCCCACCCGCATCTGATGAGCCAAATTGATCTCCCAACTCAGCCACTTTCACTAACCGGCTTAAAAAGAAAGCGGGAGCCATCTTAAGGTTTATGAATCCAGGCCCGGCAATATCTACCGAAGCGATCTGACTCTCACCATTCTTCAAATGACGACACAGGATATCCGCTATATCACGTGGTTTTTTTCGCTCAGACTTTGCGAGCATCATGGATAGCGATGTGGAAAAGTCGCCAAATTTTTCATCCTTGGGTTTTTCCACTAATATTTCAGGAACAGCTGATAGCTCCAATTCACCACTCTTCCTGGCTTTATCCAGAGCGTTGCTGATTAGTTGTCGTATTACTTTTTTCATTAAGGTTTCTTGTGGATAAAGTGTAAAGGAGTGCCGCTAAAATTAATAACCGGGGCGGAAGGTAAAGAAACCGGGGTCAGCCTTGCTTATTACGAACGGATTCGACTTTCGTCTCCATTTCCTCTTCAAGCGCTTTTTTTTCTTCAGCAAATTCTTTGTTCAATTGTTCCACCGCCAGCTGAACTTCTTCTGGTGGAACTCGATTAGAAAGCTTGCTCATTTTATCTTGATGCATGACATCTTTATCCGCTATTTTAGCCTTATACTCCATGCGGATTTCTTTTATCTCGTCCTTCTGCTTTTTAGTAATCTTTTTGTTACTTTTTAATTCAGGAACCAGCTCATCAGACCGTTCCAGACTAAGTTCCCAGGCGCTTTTAAGACCAGACATATTCTTTAATCCTATTTAAGTTGCCATTGTCGCATAATTATAGACCAAGCCTGTAATGGACTCAATCGTAAAGATTTTTGGTTTTAACGTGTATGGCGGGAGTCTGGCATATGCCAATGCCATTAATTCTCCGAGCTCACTTCGTAGTCAACTAATCGAAACCTGTATGAGAGAACAATTTGACCCTCTCGCCTGACCGTTTGCCTGACTTTATGAACCAACCAAAACGACTTAAATTTTTTATATGTATATTCAGTTCTTTCTGAAAAGTTTTGATCATTCATCAAAAAACTTGTCATAGTCTCTACAACGGCCCATCGGCCTCCTTTACGAGTGTATTTAAATTTTCCTTCCACATTTAGTGGTTCGTTCTCCTGCCTCACCTGTATACTGGCAAGCCGCCAATTAGTAGGATCCACAAATAATCCATATCCCTTAACGGTCTCCAAAGAATCGCTGGACTCAAATTGAAGCCGCACTTCTCTTTTTTTAGCCGAAATCACTTCCCCACTATAGTTAGATAGTTGCTCAAGTAGCGTTTTGGGGATAAAAGCGTCAGCGTAATTATTTAGGATTCTCAGATATTGTGTTTTTTCGTCATCAGAAAGAATCACAGTCCCTTCATCAATGCTAAACCCCTTGCTTGAGATACCATTATTAAACTCTGCATTGAACCGGAATCCCGGATTCTTTAAGTAGGTTTCGCTGGCAGAAGACATATCTCTCTGTTCCCACTCCAGCCGCGCAGAGATGCCAGCCAAACCATTTTTTTGGGGGTAGTAATAATTATCGTCAAGCTTGTTTAATATATCTTCGATTTTTAGTTGAGCAGAAGATACAGGAGGGCTTAAAACAGTAGAAAAAAAAGCGACCCCAAAAACTACCAGCAATCGCGTCAGAGAATTAAAAGCCATGCAAAGTTTCCGTTAATTGATCAAACTAGAAAACAGTTTTTTTGAGGCGATGCTATCCCATTCGCGTGCCCCGGAAACAAACCCTTTCAGGTTGCCATCGGCACCAATCAGATAGCTTGTGGGAAGACCCATTATAAAATAGCCCTTACGAACCTCCTGACCAGGGTCCAGCAAGACGGGAAAGGTCAAATCGTACTCTTTTACATATTCGTTAATTTTTTCTTTTTTATTCCGATCTATAGATATGGCGACCACCTCAACGCCTTGATGCCGCAAGGAATCATACAATCTTTGCATTGAGGGTAGCTCTGCTTTACAAGGCTCGCACCATGTGGCCCAGAAATTAAGCAAGACCACCTTACCCTTAAAATCTTTTAACCCCAGGGTTTTTCCATCAGGTGTTTCCAGAGAAAACTCCGGTGCATTTCTTTCACTTCTCGGCGGCACTACTCCCATTTTCTCAAAATCCTCTGCACTATGAGCCTCGGCTAACCCAGAACCAAGAATTGTAAGTCCCCATAGGAGCAAAGATACATTTTGAAAAATTGTTTTCATCATTAAAATCCACTATTTTCTGGCATTACGAAATAGATAGCTTTGAATCGCTTCTTTTTCTTCAGGAGGAAAAGGAAAATTACGTTCCTTCATAAAACCCTCCATCAATCCTATAAAATGAATCCATTCCTCAACATTATGCCTTCCGGGATCCGGCAGGCCATGACAAGAGGAACATTTCTGTCTGTAGACTCCCGCTTCAGGAGACCCCGGCTCGGGAATACTTTGTTCGAGTACACCCGCACAAGCCGGGAGCCCCAACAGGACAAGAATAATCAGGAAATATTTAAAAAGTTTCATCACTCCTCATTCCCAGTCAGCCATTAGAATCCCAGTTTTTTCGGCGGTTTAAAACCGGTATGCCGTCGACTCTTCTTCGTTGGCACTTCCCAGTAATAAGTAAAACGCACCATCCAGTCGCTGGATAATTGAGGCCCCTTTAAATTCTGGTAAATCGGCACGGAAATATTAAGTTCCGCAATTTGGAGATGTATGGGTTGAAACTGAATACCCAGCGTGGCATGTGTAACAATTCCACCATAATTATCTGGATCGAACAACGGACTCATGAACGCTCCCGTCGCGCCACCATTATGTCCTTCGCCGGAAACCTTTTGCTTATCAGGCTCGTCACTGTAAGCTTCCTCATATTTCGTGTTTAGCTGAAAGCTTGCCAAAGCTTTTTCGTGGAACTGAAACATCCCATAAAGATCAAGAGTAAACTCGTCTCCTGCATGATAACCTTGGTCATTGTCATACAGACGTCCCGTCCACATCCCATTTACTCCATACCAGAATGGATCGGCCGATCCCTGGTAAGTGATTCCCAAAATAGGGTCCCAGGTTCCCGTCCCGGTCTGCATTTTAAATGGAAGGATATTACCCCTTAATGCTAAATTAGTATGGTTCGTATTACCAAGGTCTATCTGTCCCGTTGGAGCGGAAACTCCAAGCACTCCAGATAACTGCTGAGTGGGTGCCAGGTTATCGTTATAAAACAAGCGATACTTTCCCATCACCTTGGTATCTGCCATCCCATCGGAAAACATGGTGAACCCCTCAGCATTTCTTCGGAGCATATCCATTTCATTTCGCTTGTAGCCCGTCATGATCATTGCGGCAAAATCGTCGGTAAAGGCATAAGCCGCTGAAGCCATCGTCATATAGGATCTCATCTCCGTAGGCACTGCCATAAACGTGTGATTCGCTGTATTGGACATGCCAAGCAGTTTCATCGAATCCACGTCACTGGTCCCATCTTTCAATGGACCCATCCGCATGAATCCCTGACTGAGTTTGAATCGAAACTCATGGGTTTCAGGAACACCGCCTCCCATGATATTGAGGGGCATGTTGCCACCGCAATGCGCACAACAAAGACCTATATAGGCAAAAGCATTAGAACTTACAAGTAGAACAGTAAAAATCGCACTCGATAAAATTTTTATATACTTCATTA
>CAJWQP010000103.1 GCA_913045445.1 uncultured Nitrospina sp.
GGACCATCGTGTGGATCCTGTTGACGTTGATCGGACTCACCTATCTGGAAAACCATTTTATTCAACAGCAATCCCCCGCATCGACAGGAACCAACCTCGCTGTCCTCATCGTTTTCAATATTATCCTCATCCTTCTTTTCGTTCTGATTGTTCTGATTGCCCGCAATCTGGTCAAGGTGTACAACGAGCGTAAAAGCAAAATCCTGGGATCCAAGTTTCAAACGAAACTCATCATCGCGTTTCTTATTCTATCACTGGTGCCATCCATTTTGTTATTTACCGTAGCGAGTAAATTATTCACCCTTACCATCAGTAGCTGGTTCAACATACAGGTGGAACAAACCCTTCGCCAATCTATGGACGTAGCGCAGGACTATTACGCGCATATGGAAAAAACAGCCTTTTCACGCGCACAAAAAATAGAAGAGTTTATCGTCAAGGATGAACTCTTCCTGCAGGAAAAGCGTTACCTGCTGAATTCACTGATTCATCAAAAAATGAAAGAATATGAACTGGGCGGAATTATTCTTTACGACAATAATCGAAGGGCTGTTGCTTCCAGGATTGATGAAAAAGGCGCTCCCTATGCCGAGAGTATTGACTTTCAGGATTTACTGGAAAAAAGCGTCGAAGGAGAAGGGATCTCTGAGTTTCGCACATCAAGCCAGGGAAATTACCTTGCTGTATCCAAACCGTTAACTGAGGAGACAGGGGATCAAGTCACCCTATGGGGATACATCCTCACGCTGACCTCTATTCCGGGTAGCGCCCAGCACAAAATTCAAACGATACAAAACACATTTGAGAATTATAAACAACAGAAATTCCTCCAACTTCCGGTCTCAGGAAGTTACTACATTACATTTTTAATGATCACATTACTGATTCTGTTTTCCGCCATTTGGCTTGGGTTTTATATGGCACGGGGAATCACCGTTCCCATTCAACAGCTAGCAGAGGGTACCCGCCGCATCGCAGGGGGGGACTTAAATTTCCGGGTGGGTGTTCGCGCACAGGACGAAATTGGTTTTCTTGTTGATTCATTCAACCGCATGACCGGACAACTCAACGATAGTCAGCACAAAGTTCAGGCGATAAATGAAAACCTTAAAGCAACCAACATTGAGCTGGATCGCCGCCGCCAGTACATTGAAACAATTCTTGAAAATATAGGCGCAGGGGTTGTGTCCATCGATAAAAGAGGACACATAACAACTTTCAATAAGGCCGCCGAAGGCATATTAAAGGTGAATGCCAACGAGATATTTGGTTCAAGCTATAAAGATATTATGGACACATCCTACCAGAATCCTATTCGGGAAATGATCCGTAGTATGCATCGCAAACAACAAGAGTTGGTCGAAGAACAAATTGAAATCAGAGTAGGCGAAAATACATTAAACCTTCTTGTTAATATTCATGTTTTGAGAGATACGGGAAAAAGATATATCGGATTGGTGATCGTATTTGAAGACCTGACAACAATGATTAAAACGCAGAAAATTGCCGCCTGGAAAGAAGTAGCGCAAGGTATCGCGCACGAAATTAAAAATCCTCTCACCCCCATTCAGCTCAATACTCAGCGTCTTAGAAAAAAATATCACGAAGATAAAGCAGGCTTCGCCAAAGTGTTTGAAGAGAGCATCGACATCATATCCCAGGAAGTTGAAGGTATGAAGGACTTGCTCAATGAGTTTCTCCGGTTTGCCCGCATGCCTGCTCCCGACCCAAAACCGAATTCTCTACATAAAATTATTGATGACATTCACACTCTATACAGCAACCATGATCAAAATATCGTGATTAAAAAAACCTATGACCCTAATATCCATCAAATTAATGTGGATGCTGAACAATTTCGCAGAGTTATGATAAATTTGTTTGAAAATGCGATTGATGCACTGGCTGGAGAAGGACGAATTGAGATAACGACTCACCTAGACAGCACCAATCAAAAAATTCGCATTGAGTTTTCAGATAACGGAATGGGAATCCCTCAGGGTGACAGAGAGAAGCTATTTCTCCCGCATTTTACCACCAAGAAAAGAGGAACAGGACTCGGCCTGGCCATCGTCAACCGGATTGTGGTTGACCATAACGGAACCATCACCGTCCGTGAAAATGATCCCAAAGGAACTATATTTGACATCGAACTCCCCCACACACCCGTTACCTTGAATATAGATTCCTCAGCGCGCACTCATTTACAGAAAACCTCCTCCCTGTTTTAATTTCTATAGACGGGCTTTTCATCGCCTCCATTTTAGTTTAAAATTATCTCAATTTGATCGTTGAATAATAACTGGTTAGATTATCTGGAAACTGCATTTATGGGCCATATTAAGCTGAAAATTGACGATGAAACCCATCAGCGCCTTAGCATCATGTTTAAAGGTGATGAGAAAGCCATGCACGATTTCGTTGTAAAATCCGTCACCGAAAAGCTCGCAGAAATTCCCAACAATGAATCAGAAGCAAACGCTGACACAAAATCACCCGACCTAGAGGACTACTTGAAATCAGGAAAATCAGGTTCTCGTTCCTATGGAATCAAAGGCCAAGGGTGGTAAAACTAATTTAAAATAGAAAAATATTAAAAATGGCCAAAACTCACGACTTACTGATTGGCAAGGAATGGAGAAAGAGCGCACGTACTATCCCGATAGTGAACCCTTTCACCGATGAAGCATTCGCGGATGTGTGCCTTGCTGACACTGCTGAGATAGAAGAGGCTATTGATCTGGCAGATAGAGCATTTGCAAAATCCCGTAACGCCCCCGCCTTTATACGCAGTCGCATATGCGCTGGCGTAGCTCAAGGCATTCGGGATCGCTCGGAAGATTTTGCGCGTACTATAGCAATGGAATCGGGGAAACCGCTGGTTTACGCTAGAGCAGAAGTTATACGGTCCATAAGCACTTTTGAGATCGCCAGCCATGAGGCGCTTCGACTTGATGGCGAAATGCTCACCCTGGATATCGCTGAATCAGCTCGGGGTAAATCGGGGCTCACCAGAAGACTTCCTATTGGCCCTGTTTCTGGAATCAGCCCTTTTAATTTTCCATTAAATCTCGTATCCCACAAGGTAGCTCCCGCACTGGCCTGCGGTAACCCAATTGTCATCAAACCAGCATCTTCTACCCCTCTGACCGCCCTACTCCTTGGAGAGGTTATTTTGAACACAGAAGCCGTGGAGGGAAGTTTCAGCGTCCTTCCATGCAGTGGTAAAGACGCGACTCCGCTGGTGGAAGACCCCCGATTTAAAATGATCAGTTTCACTGGAAGTCCCGGTGTGGGCTGGGACATTAAAAGACGTGCGGGTCGCAAAAAGGTAGTGCTTGAGCTAGGCGGAAACGCAGGAGTCATCGTTGAACCCGATGCCGATATCGATCTGGCTGCTAAAAGAATCGCATTTGGAGCGTTTGTCTACTCAGGGCAAGTTTGTATCTCCGTTCAACGAGCCTATGTCCATGCCTCGCGATACGATGATTTTCTGAACCAACTGATCAAAGAAACAGAGGCCTTCAAGTCGGGGGACCCTCTGGACGAAGCAGTCACCTTTGGACCGATGATAGACAGTGACAATGCCGAGCGAATTGAAACATGGGTGAATGAAGCTGTAACCGCTGGTGCAAAGGTGGTGTCTGGAGGTAAACGTAACGGAACCTACTATGCGCCGACAATTCTTACTAACGTAGATCCAAAACTATCCGTTTCATGCAACGAAGCTTTTGGTCCTATTATGGTTGTTGATTCATACACTGACTTTCAGGATGCCATAGAAAGAGTCAATGATTCTGAGTTTGGGCTCCAGGCCGGTGTCTTCACCAATCAAATGGATAAAACACTAAAAGCATATAATCAACTGGAAGTGGGCGGTGTAGTCATTAATGATGTGCCAACCTTTCGCATAGATAACATGCCGTATGGGGGGGTAAAAGACTCAGGATTCGGGCGCGAAGGAATTAAATACAGCTTGCAAGAAATGACAGAAATTAAATTACTCGTATACAATCACCTCATGGAAGACCAGGGATAATTATGACTGACGCTACACGATTCAAAGACAATGGCAACGGCACCATAACCGACTTGAAAATGAAATTAATCTGGAAAAGCACCGACTCATTTCAAGATAACAAAAAATGGCAAAACTGGTTTAAATGCCAGGACTACACGGAGATAACGAACATTCAGAGATTTGCCGGATCAGAAGAATGGCGTTACCCAAACGAAGAGGAGGCCTGGAGCCTGTTCGACCTCAATAGTAAAAATACTGACAAATACGGTGATGAAATTTATCTTGACCCAATATTTGAATCAGGATCGGGGGGAACCACGTGGACCATCGAAGAAAAAGATTCTTCCGCTCTTGTCATTCAATATGAAGACGGGGTTAAAGTGTGGCCCTCCAAATACGCCAATATGAACATGTGCGTAAGACTGGTGAGAAACCTGACCTGAATCAATGAAAAGCCCTTGGCGAGTTGAACGGAGTGGTCAGCCTGATTTCTGGTGATTGGGGGCCCATATAACGAAACCAGGGTTGAACGATAAACTGGATACCCGTCTTTTTAGATTCAATGATCTTGAACGTGCGCGGATGAGTCCGCCTGATCCCCAGATCCATTCCCAGAACTTTTCCTTCAGGGATATCAAACTTTTTACCCGCACTTTGCACCAGGTCAATCAGAACAGAACCATTTCCTCCTTCATCTGTAACGAAACGGCCCTGGGCAATTGGTTTTTTACCCCCATCAACAACAAACATTCTCCATGAATATTCCGTATCAAATCCACGAACATGCGCGGTGGGGAGAACGGGGTCCGTAAACTGCAGAAAACTCTTGCCGCCGTCCTGATAAAAATATAAATTAGATGCGGACCATTTTGAAAGATTCTTTTCAAAAAAATCACGCGCTATGCGAAAACACTTTTGATCCTTTAGAAAAGTTTTTACAGAAACCCGGCCTGCGCGAATCAAATCTTTTCTAAGCTCCAGACCCTCAGGTTGATTTAAATAGCATGTCCCCAGGGCCAGGATTCGATCCTTTTCCTGTGAAATGGACATTGTACCAAGTGTTTCCTTGATCTGGCTGATAATTCCTTTCTCCAAGTCAGGGTAATATCCTCGACCCAATTCAATAAATATATTACGCACATCATCCCATTGTCCATTAGCCAGAGCATTATCCAAATCTGACTGGATTTTTTCTTCAAAACTATTCACCGTAGAATCTTCCAGAAAATATTCTTTACCAGCAAACACATTTTTTTTAAGAAATTCATACCTCGAAGGATGGGTGTAACGAAAATAAGGGTAATGAATATATGCTGTTACTGAATTGGCAAAATCTTCCTGCGGATTTAGACGCGAATAGGTGGGGAGGTTCCGTGTGGACACAGGAGCATAATTATCGACCGTAGGGTCGTTGATCAAGGTATAAATAGAATTGCTGTCCCTGTCTCCATCAAGCGCAAATATATGAAGCACCCTGAACTTTGTCAGAGAAATCCATTCGTCAGAGAAACTGAGAAAGCCTTTTGCCATATCAAAAGCATGAGCCATCTCGTGTTGAATAATATTGATCAGGGCTGGGCGGTCTTCATAGAACAGTGGATTGTAAAACTCAACCCGAAGGTTCTTTTTATCAACAAATACTTTATAGGATTTGGTGGTATGTTCATAAATGGTTGAAAAAGCCGGAAGTGTGGCCGCAGGAATATCATCGGTCGGAATTTGCTCAGGATCCAGCATAATACTATCCAACCGATATAACGATTTCATACCTGAAATCCCGTAGAACGTGGAAGGAAGCTGTTTGAAAGCCAGGTGCAAAATCTCCACCTCATCAGGAGCCCAGCTTCGCCCCATATCCACCAACTCATATCCAAAAGCGCTGGTGAACGCAGATTTTTTCTTATCGAGTTGTTCACCATAATTCCCTTTATACTCGTAAAAAGGGCGTTTAGAGGCAGGAGAATCTTGAGCATAAAGAGCGCTATTGCTGACCATCAACAGAACGAAAAAAAGAAAAATAATTTTAATCATTTGCATAAAATAAGTACCCAAAAATATAAAGTTATTGTTATCAGAGTAACAGATGGTTATTTCATTTGCGACCAAACAATATCATCCCTTTTCATACATTCGATTGCCCAATATATCCAATTTTTAGATAAAGAAATTTGCACCTTTCCTGTCTCAACTTCATCTAAGTTAGGACTCAGTAAATCTAATTCCAGAGAGGAGGTAGTTATATGGCCCAATTGCCAGGAATCGACGTAAAATTAATCAGACTGAATCCAGAGTGGAGCGTGGAGAATGCCGCGTCAACGCCTTTGGAGCAAAACCTATCAATCGGAGAGTTCAGTGGCAAACGACTCATCGTCACCCTTCCTGGAGCCGGTGGATTTTGCAATAAGGAATTCGATCAGGTTAAAGACAACATGGATAAATTTAAAGAGGCTGGAGCTGATGAAGTTATTGTGGTGGTGGGAACCGACATTTTAAGCAATGCCGGTCGAGGCCTCCCCAACCTCTTTCAGGATCCCGATCTGGAGTTTGCAAAAGCCAACAACCTGCAATTGGATGGAGTCCGTAGCCGCTATCTGAACAGAGCTGTGATCGCCGTTGATGCGGGCGGAAATGAAGTGACTCGCAAGAACGCTGACCTTTTAGGTTGCCGGACGGTTGATGCTCTGGTAGGAGTTGCTCAAAAAGCATTTGGCTGACATACACCAGAAACTAAAAATCCTCCCCGCAATAATCTTCGGGGAGGATTTTTAATAATTA
>CAJWQP010000104.1 GCA_913045445.1 uncultured Nitrospina sp.
CTTAATTATTTATCAACTGTGCCACTTCTGTTAAATCCTCCGGTCGGTCCACTCCAACGGAATTCTGATCTGTTTCCATGACCTGAATCGAATACCCGTTTTCAAGAATCCGCAATTGCTCCAGCTTTTCCAGATTCTCCAGATGGGAAGTCTTTAGTTCAGAAAACTGCATAAGAAACGACTTCCTGTATGCATACATACCAATGTGTTTATACCCCTTGATGTCCGTATTAATATTAGTCGAGTGAATCGCGTCAGGCCATGAGTCCCTATCATACGGCACCGGAGCTCGTGTGAAATACAAAGCGCGCCCCTTGTCATCAACCACCACTTTGCAGATATTCGGATTAAACATCTCGTCAAGACTTCGAATAGCGATCATCAAAGTCGACACAGGCAGATCTGGCGAACTGAGTAGAGGTTTTATGACGAGGTCAATATTTTCAGGAGGCATAAGAGGTTCATCCCCCTGGATATTGACTACAATATCGCATTCTGAGTTTTTCGCAACCTCTGCTGATCGATCTGTTCCAGATTGATGATCGGGTGACGTCATAACGGCTTTCCCCTCGAAAGCGCGGACTGCATCAAAAATACGCTGATCATCTGTAGCAACAACAATTTCTGACACCAGACTGGCCTTCTGCGCCTGCTCAAACACCCATTGCACCATGGGCTTGCCTAGAATCTCAGCAAGCGGCTTTCCAGGAAATCGGCTCGATGCCCACCGAGCGGGTATGACTGCCAAGACTTTTCCATTAGTAGGCATGAGGATTGACGAATCCTTTCCAGAACGTCAGTAAAATAATTTTAAAATCAAAAAACAGCGACCAGTTTTTAATGTAGTACAAATCAAATTCAATTCGTTTATCCAGAGAAGTGTTTCCCCGCCACCCGTTGACCTGAGCCCATCCAGTAAGCCCGGCCTTCATCTTAAGCCGGAGCATATACCGGGGAATCGACTTTTTGAAATCTTTTACAAATACGGGCCTTTCAGGACGCGGACCTACCAGACTCATGTCGCCACACAACACATTGAACAACTGCGGAAATTCATCAAAACTTGTTTTTCTAAGAAAAGTTCCGAGTCGGGTTCTACGGTCGTCCTCCTTACTGGCCCATACCGGACCCGTTTTATCTTCCGCATCCACACGCATGGAACGAAATTTAAACATTTCGAACCCCTTTCCATCCAACCCGGCTCTTTCCTGGCTAAAAATAACAGGTCCTCTCGATTCCAGTTTTATTATAATCGCGATCAGCAACAGGAGCGGAGAACTCACAATAATAGCCAGGGCCGACAAGACAATATCCGATGTGCGCTTGATCACAATATTCCAACCATAAAGAGGTGATTCGGTCAGGTTTACAACGGGCAAACCATCCAACTCCTCAACACCTGCCTGAAGGTTCATGAATTTGAGCAAATCAGGGACAACTTTTATATCCACAGTTTCTTCATCCAGGTTTTCCAGTATTTTTTCCATCCTGTCATGAGCATGCAATGGAAGCGCTATATACAATTGGTCAATATTGTATTTTTTAATAATTTTAGATACGTCCTGATACAGCCCCAGAACTTTGCTTCCACTAACCTCACTGCCAATTTTTTCAGGATCCCCGGTTAAAAATCCAACGATATTCATACCAAACTCAGGATGAAGGTTGATTTTTTCAGCCACCATCTGCCCCAAGTCACCAGATCCTGCAATCAATAAATGCCGTAGGTTGAATCCACGTTTACGAGCTTCCACAAGAATAACCCGGACCAGCATGTGGGAAACTACCATCAAAAAAGTTACAAGAGCACAGAAATAGGCCGCCTGGAATCGGGAGAAAGACTCTTCTCGATAAAAGAAGGTAGAAGCTGCCAGAATGAGGATGGAGAGAACTGTCACTTTGATGATGTTGTAAAACTCTGTGGAAATCGGTTTCCCGCGTAAAGGTTTATACAACCCGCACAGCCAGATATTGAACATAAACACAATCCATACAGGAATCAGGGCTATCAGATATACTTCTATTTCAGGAGTTGCATAACGTGGGGCTGGACCGAATGAGGACTTAAAGTGAAGGTAATAAGAGGCCAGCCAGGAAAAAGAGATTACTACGCTGTCAAAAAAAATTATTGTAGTGAGAAATAGTTGGCCGTGTTTCTTCAGCATCGATGTTTTTCTAGTCGTTCTTCGATGAAATTTCGGATTCGGTCGGTGAATACAGCAACGTCAAATTGTGCCGCGTGCCGTTGGATTGTCTCCGCATCAAATTGAGACTCAACCGATTCGAAGTGCTGGATAGCTTTAACCAAAGAGTCAGACGTTTGCTCGTAGAAAAAGACTCCCGTGGGACAGGAGATCTTGTTTTGGGGAATCCCTGTCTCTGGTTTCCAAGTCTGGCTGTCCGGGACAACGGTTTCCAGAGCCCCGCCTCGCCCAAATGCAATGACCGGGCGTCCCATAGCCTGAGCTTCCAGAAGGGTGATTCCAAAATCCTCTTCGCCGCAAAAAACGAATGCCCGACAACGGGCATAATGCGAACGGATCGCCGAATTATCAAGCCATCCTTCAAACCGGATATTAGGTCCCGCCATTTTTCGCAAAGGGCCAGCATCCTGCCCTTCACCAATAATAGTGAAAGAATAACCCAATTTATTGAAAGCTTCAACCGCTAAATCCACCCTTTTATAAGGCGCAAACGCTGAAACGATAAGAAAATAATCGCCTCTTTCTTCACAATCAGGCGTAAATAACCCTGTATCCACCGGGGGGTGGATAACGGTTGCTTCCTGTCCGTAATATTTTTTGATCCGCTTCCGCACATGACCTGAATTAGCTATAAAATGATCCACCCGACGGCTGGTCCGAGCATCCCATCGTTGAAGCCAGGGTCTCAATATCCGCATAACGGTCGCGGGAATTAAACCGGATGTGTCTCTGCCAAAATACTGATCGAACTGATCCCATATATACCGCATGGGGGTATGGCAGTAGCATATATGTAAAGTTTCCGGCCCATGCTTGACACTTTTAGCGACACAATGACTGCTACTTAAGATCAGGTCATATCCACTAAAATCGAATTGCTCGATAGCCATAGGCATGAGTGGAAGGTAGTAGCGATACTTGGATTCAACAAAGGGAAGGTTCTGAATAAACGATGTGTGGATGGGATGCGATTCTATAATAGGAGAAACCGAATCGGGGATATGGAGCAAGCTATAGAGATCGGCAGAGGGAAAGAGCTTGCAAAAAACTTCAAGGCACTTTTCGCCGCCCCGCATTCCCGTAAGCCAATCATGAACAATAGCGATTTTCATTTGGGAAACAAAAATAAAAAAGCAAAAGGCAAGTTACAGGGGGTTCCCGACAGATGTTTGCCTTTTGCCTTATGATTTTACCAGTATCCTGTTTGCGGATTACTGAATTTCACTCAATTGAGTGGTGATTTTTCCACGAACCTCGGCAGGCGGGTTGCCTTTGAGAGCCGATTGAAGAATCTCTACTGCCTTACTGCTTTCACCTTTACGGTAATAACTGAGTCCAAGCATATACCTCGAGTCGTGAACCTTGTTGCCCATTGGATAAGAATTAATAACCGTTTCAAATTGTGTGATGGCGTCATCATACATTTCGAGTTTTACATAATTACTACCGATCCAGAACTCAATATTATCCTTTAAACTATCTGGTGGACTACCAACCGCAAGGCTTTGAAACAGAAGAATAGACTCATCATAATTTCCTGAACGATAAGATGACAAGGCCTGATTATACTCAGGAGGAGTGCTTGCCCTGGCCTTTCTGCGTTGCTTGGTTCCCGATTTTGCCCGGCTCATCTTGGTGGCCTTTATACGAGCTATTTCATCGTTCAATCGGGCTACCTGAAGTTTAAGTTCTTCCACCTCCGGTTCCAGATACTCAGACTGCCCGGATACGGCAGAAAGACTCCCCTCAAGGCGTTCCTGTGTCGCATTTATTTTGGGTCCCAGTGAACCAAGAATTTCTTCCAGTTCGCGAACTTTACTTATAAGGGATTCCTGCTGGGTTTGCAGAGATGCAACATCACCCTGTAATTCCTTTTTGTCTGTTCGCGGATCGATACTGGCAAAGCCGTCATCTGCATCTCCAAAACCATCATCAGAAATAAATGCATCATCACTCCCCCCTTGTGAATCTTCCGCGAAGAAGTCATCATCATCCGAAGAAGCGGACCTGCCATCCTCAAACCCACCACTGTCTTCATCATCAAAGGGAAAATCTTCCTCGAAGGCGAGGTCATCTTCATTATCACCTCCGATCCAGGGGATATAACTACATCCACTGAGGACCATGGAACCAGAAATCATCAATACTAAAAACAGGCGGGAAATTGGGTTAATGAGGGACATAAATTCTGTTTTCTCCAGTGGAAGGGTTTGGTATCCCTTTAATATCAATAAACTATAAAAGTAAACTATAAAATTTTAGGCTAATAATGTCAATACTTATGAAATATCGCGGTTTTTCTGAGAATTGCTATAATCACAATGGTTTATATCGGAAAATCAAGGCTTTCGCATTAGTGTTTATTCTGGTTTTTGACAAATTTCGCCCAAAAACATCTTTTTCGGCCTCAGTCACTCTATAGACCCCGCTTTTGGGGTAGCGAGTGATTTCTCTCTATTCTGCTGAACCGCTCTTGCGAGAGTTTCTACTACTCTATCCATATCGCTCAACGTGTTCCCCCACCCCAAGCTGAAGCGCAATGAGGAATTGATCTTTTCCACTGGAACTCTCATCGCTGAGAGAACGGGTGAAGGCATTCCTGTACCCGAGCTGCAAGCGGAGCCTGTTGACACTGAGATTCCTTCCATATCGAGCGCGATCAGCAATGTATCCCCATCCGCACTCTCGAATCCGCAGCCTAAAGTATTTGGCAGACGATTGTCGGAACAGCCGAAAAGTTCTGCCCCGGCAACAGACTGCTCAATTCTTCCCCAAAGTTGGTCACGCATTTCTATCAACCGTTCCACCTCGCCTCTGGTCATACGTTCTTTAGCCAGCTGGCAGGCTTTGCCAAAACCAACAATTCCTGGAACATTCTCTGTACCTCCCCGCCGTTTGTTTTCCTGCCCTCCCCCGCACACGGGACTGAAAAGCGCTGGTGTTCTCCGTCTGATAAATAATGCACCGATACCTTTTGGCCCATATATTTTGTGTGAAGACATCGAAAGAAGATCAACCGGCAAATTCCTGACATCAACGGGCACCTTCCCCACGCTTTGAACAGCGTCGGTATGGAACAGAATACCCTTTTGGTGAGCATACTCTCCTATCCTGCCTATATCTTGCAGGGTGCCCACTTCGCTATTGGCATGCTGAATGGTAACCAACAGCGTTTTTTCTGTAAGCGCATTTTTTACTCTCTCTGGATCAACGCGACCCACGCTGTCCACAGGCAATCGCTCTATATGAAATCCCATTACTTCAAGCTGTTTTAGCGGATTGAGTATAGCGGCGTGTTCAACTTCACAGGTAACAATATGACGCTTTTTATTGCCAGGAGCGAAAGCTGTACCAAAGACGGCAAAATTATTTGACTCTGAACCACCACTGGTAAATACCATCTCACTCGGTTTGGCACCGATAAGTCCGGCAACCTGTTCCCTGGACTCATCAAGACGAACCCGGGCCGCCCGGCCCTCTGAATGAACACTTGATGGATTGCCAAACCCTTCTTTGAACAAAGGGAGCATCGCGTCCAACACTTCCTGTGATACAGGGGTTGTCGCGTTATGATCGAGATAGATTTTTCGCAATTTAAGACTCGCTGTAGGAAGAATAGTTCAGGCAGATATCTGTTTTATGAAAACCAGATTCTTGAGCTATCAGAATTTATTGAGTAACGGATTCATCTTTGGCAGGTTCTGGCTCAGAGTCGGAAGTTTCTTCACCTGTCACCTCTTTTCTAAGCTGGCGAATTTCTTTTTCCATCTGCGGTAGACGCTCCAACATGCATTCGATGGCTCTGGCTACAGGATCAGGAAAAGCTTCTTCTCCATCTGCACCATCCTGGGTTGGCGTCATTCCCGAAAATACAATTCGTCCCGGCACACCAATGACAGTGGAATATTCCGGGACGTGCTGTAACACGACCGAACCGGAACCAATTTTCGTATAGTCACCAATATGTGTGGGCCCCAATACCTGGGCTCCCGCACCTATAACGACATGGTGGCCTATGGTCGGGTGCCGTTTACCTTTTTTGGTGCTCAACCCTCCCAGGGTCACCCCGTGATAAATAAAAACGTTATCCCCTACTACTGAAGTTTCACCGATCACCACACCCATTCCATGGTCAATAAAAAACCGCCGCCCGATCACAGCCGCTGGGTGTATTTCGATACCCGTCAACCAACGCATGAAATAGGAAATAAACCGGGCAATGAACCGAAAATTAAGTTTCCATAACACGTGAGCAAACCGATACCCGATCAGAGCGTGAACCCCCGGATAAAGAAGGAAAACTTCCCAGAAGTTACGTGCCGCAGGATCTTTTTCGATCGCGACTGCGATATCTTCCTTAATTTGTTTCAGCATAAGGCCTTCCACTATAATATCTTAGGTGTGTCATATGAATTGTAGTCTATCTGGAGCCAGGGTTGCAACC
>CAJWQP010000105.1 GCA_913045445.1 uncultured Nitrospina sp.
AACAGCTCATTATATTGGAGTTTGCGCAAGTTGCAAACCCTATATCACATGAGTGGGAACCTTGATTCTTTGGTAAACTTTTAGCTGGTTTCCCTGTTGCTTTTGATCCCTTTAAAAAATTCGTTCCAAAGTACAGGTTGTGAAAAAAATCTTCTTACTTCTTGTTGTCGCCACCTTCGCTATTTTTATTGATGGAACGTTGACTCATGATATTTTTGATTATCGTCTCGATTCATTCTCAAAGTGGGCAACTTTGATTCTTGTTATTGGTATTTTCGTAGTTATTGCATGGCCTGAAACTGCCAAAAACAACGAAAATAAAAACAACTTCGGGTGAAGGGCGACAATCACAAACCTGAAAAATCTATTTTTGTTCGAGGTTTGGTTAAGACGCTGAGGAATGAACTGGCGAATCAATGATCCGGCTCAATAGAGCAAACGGGTCTGCAGGACCGTCCATTTTCATCCACACGCTTCCGTTGCCACCGTGGGCCACGGTTAGCGCCACCCCATGATCGTTTTCCATTGACGATATGCGAAAACGATAATTATTCTTAGGTGAGATGTATTCTATTTCGTGCCCAATTTCGATCCGATTCTTGACATCCACTTCGACCCAGTTTCCCGCACGTTCATTAATAATCTGTCCGGCGTAGATTTGTGGAAGGTTTTCTTCTTGCGGTGAATCAAAACGTTCTGTAGCTCGTGAGGCTCCGGAAAGTAAAAATGCTGTGGTAAAACCCCGGTTGGCTGTCTTTTCGGTTTCTCTCAATAACTCTGGATCAAAGGGTTTATTTTCAACCATACTGTTGATCGCTTTACGATACGCCTTTGTTATCAGCGATAAGTAATAAATCGATTTTGTACGGCCTTCGATTTTAAACGATTCAACCCCGGCTTTCCATAACTCCTCAATATGCTCTATCGCCCGCAGGTCTTTTGAGTTCATGATGTAGGTCCCATGTTCATCTTCTTCTATGGGCATGTGGTCGCCATTGCGGCCTTTTTCCTCGATAAAATAATCTCCCGCAGGTACTTTTGTTGTGTGTTCTCCTTCTGGTGTTTCCGGTTGCACATTGTATTCCCACCGACAACTATTGGTACACGTTCCCTGGTTGGCATCTCTATGATTGAAATAATTCGACAGGAGGCATCGACCCGAATAGGCAATGCAAATCGAACCATGGACAAACGACTCCAGTTCCATATCTGGAACTTGCGTATGTATTTCCTGTAATTCTTGAATGGATAACTCTCGCGAAAGGATGATGCGTTTAACTCCTTGATCTCTCCAGAACGCCACCGACATCCAGTTGATTGTATTTGTCTGCACTGAAAGATGCACTGGTAAATCCGGAAACTCTTTTCTCACATATTGAATCATGCCAGGGTCTGACATGATGATCCCATCGGGTTCTGCCTCGGCCATAGTTGCTAAGGATTTTTTAAAGGATTCCAGTTTTCGGTTGGGAGGCAAAATATTGGCCGTAACATAAATTTTTTTATCCATACGGTGACAATATTCTATGTCTTCTATTAAAGAATTATTGTTGTATGGATTCTCTTTGGCTCGTAAAGAAAACCGGGGTATCCCTGCATATACCGCATCGGCTCCGTAAGCCAAGGCATATCTCAATTTCTCCGGACTACCAGCCGGACACAATAATTCTGGAGTCTTAACCACAATATTTTCCCTGATTTAATAGATATTATTTCTTCGATTCTATACCACAAACCGGGGGAGTCACAATGGAATTACCTTTTACTTAAGAAATTTGATCTTCTCTAGTGAAAAAACCGGGGAAAGGAATTCTGGAAACGGTCCCAACTTTAACCTGCGCCCTTGTCAGGAGAGGCATCTTCGATCCCGGAATCTTTTTTATTTTGTTGTAAATTCTCTACCAGCGCAAGGGTGGCTCTGAGACGTCTGGCCAAAACTTCCAAAATAGGCATGAGCGATTCTGGGTTATGGTGGGCCAAATTATTGAAGACCTCTTGGGAGAGGATGCTGATGACGCAATCTTCTAACGCGGTAACAGTTGCGGAACGAGACTGAACCTTCCTCAATTATGTAGGCGCAATCGCTTAATTTACCTTCCAGAATGTGAGTCGAGATTTAACAACCCAAAACCTAAAACACAATTAAGGCAGTTAAAACAATTTGTTAAACAATATATGGGCTAGTTATCTGGTACAGCCCCTAAAAATTATTTTATATCCTGTTTAAGTTTTTGTACCCGCGTCCATTGCGTTATTGGAAAAAAACAAAAAAGGCCGCCTCCCTGTGGGAAGACGGCCTTTCTGTTTATGGCTCCGGTGACTGGACTCGAACCAGTAACAACTCGATTAACAGTCGAGTGCGCTACCATTGCGCCACACCGGAATGGAAGTATCTGAATTCGTTGTCTCTTTTAAAGCCAGAAACTATAAATCAATGCACTTGAAAGCATTGTAGTTTAATCATTTTAGCCTTCTTGTCAAGCCTCATCGGCATTCAGTTCATCTCTGTTCGGCCTTCGAGCGATTTCAACAGGGTAACCTCATCGGCATATTCGATATCTCCGCCTACTGGAAGCCCTCGTGCGATTCGAGTTACTTTTATGTTAGCGGGTTTCAGAATTTTGGCGATATAAACCGCTGTCGATTCTCCTTCCATATCTGGATTGGTGGCCAACACGACTTCCTGAATATTATCTTTCATAACTCTCTCTTTAAGGGCTTCTATGGTCAATTCTGAGGGCCCTATACCGTCAAGGGGTGAGATCACTCCCATCAGAACATGATATACGCCTCTGAAATGTCCCATGTTTTCCATTGCGTAAACGTCATGAGGTTCTTCCACAACGCAAACAATAGATGGATCGCGTTTGGGGTCGCGGCAAATCTCGCACGGGTTGATCTCGGTGATACCATGGCATTGGGAACAGAGTATTATTTTTTCTTTAATATTTCGGACAGCATCCGCGAGTTTATTAGCTCGTTCATTGCTTCCTCGCATGACGAAGAAAGACAAGCGCTCGGCGGTTTTCTGACCAATTCCGGGCATGCGCTTCAGCTCTTCTATCAAATCGGTGACTGCTGGTGGACGTTTCATGTACGAAGGGGGTTTCCGGTTTTATGAAAACAGGCCGGGGATTTTGACTCCGCCGGTGAACCGGGTCATTTCTTCCTGAGCCAGGTCTTTTACTTTTCGATGCACCTCATTTACCGCCCCTATTATCAAATCTTCCAGCACTTCCCGGTCGTTCATGTTGATGAGTTCTTCATCAATGTGCACTGAAAGGATTTCGTTGACACCGTTGGCCGTGATTTTAACCATGCCGCCGCCAGTGGAAACTTCTACTTTCTTTTCTGCCAGATCGCGCTGAACCTCGGCCATTTTCGACTGCATTTCCTGGGCCTGTTTAAAAAGGGAACCCAAATCTTTTATGGACATATTTTTTCAACTCGTGAGGGTTTTAATATTTCATTTCGACATTTCATAATTAAGTGTACTGCCTATTTGAGAACAATGCCGCCAAAAACATCCAGGGCATCTTGAATTATTTCTGCCTCGGTCTTTTGCCGATTCTCATTATATGATTTTATCTTTTTTTTTTCTCCGTTATTCGTCGGGCCACCATCGAAATCGCCTGCTGGTTTGGCGCCGGTTTTTTCATTCAATGACAATTTTATGTTCACTTCCCTTTTGCAAACCGATTTAACCGTATCTTTAACTAGTTGCAGGTTTTCCGGGTCCTCGAACCGGTCCAGCGTACTTGTATCTTTAAAACCCAAAGTCAAATTGGATTCATCAAAGGTAACTACCTTGCATTGAATAAGATACATGTTAAATGCCGGATTACGTTTACATATTTCCTGCCGGATCTTTTCCCAATCCGCCTTTGGACTTGATGGCATATTCGGCAAAGGGTCAACGGACCCTGCGGTCATCGGGGAAGCTTCAGGCGCATTAGCAGACGTTGCCGGGGGAACCATTGTCACGGCTTCTCTGCCCAAGGAAGGACCGTCATCTCCCAGGGTATTAATAGTTTTGATCATATCGTCTATCCGGTGAAAGGGGCGAACATCTGCCAGGCGTAGAATAGACATTTCAAATATCATCTGTGCCAGTGAACTGCGCTTCATTTCTGACTCTGTCCGGGCCAGAACGGTGAACATTTGTTGCAGTTCATCGGCATGAAATGCTTCGGCCTGTTGTTGCAGAATTTCCAGGTTACAGACCTGGGTATCCAAGAGTGTTTCAGGTTTATCGGATAATTTGATCATAAGAATGTTGCGCAGATATTCTGCTAAATCCCGGCAGAAAAAATTCAAATCTTTACCTTCAGCGATTATTTCCTGAACGCTCGCCATGAGGCTGACGGAATCTCTTTTTATCAGGTGCTCGACAAATTCTGCCAGGGCTTGTTTGCCAACGATTCCCAGTACTTCTTCAACAGAACCACTTTCTATTTTTTTTCCGCAATAGGCTATTACCTGATCGAGCAGGCTTTGGGCATCTCGCATACTCCCGGCGCCTGTTTTGGCAATTTCTTCAAGGCTGAGGCCATCGGCCTGGATACCTTCTTGTCCGCTGATGAGTTCCAACTGCCTTACGATTTGTTTATGCGACAAGGGTTTGAATTCAAAACACTGGCAACGGGAAAGTATAGTTTCGGGAATTTTGGAAAGCTCGGTGGTCGCGAACAGGAACACGACTTTAGGCGGCGGTTCTTCCAGCGTTTTAAGCAAGGCATTGAAGGCACTTTTTGAAAGCATGTGTACTTCGTCAATAATGTACACCTTGTATCGGCTGGCTGACGCGGCGTATTGAATGGTTTCTATCAGCTCGCGTGCTTCGGCAACACTGTTGTTGGATGCTCCATCTATTTCCCTGACATCGATGCAGTTTCCGGCTGTGATTTCCTCGCAGAAACTGCATTGACCACAGGGTTCGGGGCAGGGCCCTTTTTCACAATTGATCGCCTTGGCGAGAATTCGCGCAGTGGTCGTTTTCCCCACGCCACGGGTACCGGAAAATAAATAGGCGTGGGACACCTTATCCATTTCGATGGCATTGGTCAGGGTGCGGACGATGTGTTCTTGTCCGATCAGCTCACTGAATTTCTGGGGACGCCATTTGCGCGCTGATACTTGAAAATCCATTGGATGGTTCCGCCACTTAGTAAAGGAATCGAGTCGGGAAAGGAAACCAAATATTAAAGGCAGTTTACTGGGTGATCTCACAACACACAGGGAATGTTGCTACCGCTGCTTCCTTCCGGACCTGACGGGTTTCGCACAACCTTGTTGCGTGAGGCCCAGTAAACTACCAAATTTTTTTAACTTAAACGGAGAGGGAGGGATTCGAACCCTCGGTAGGGTTTAAGCCTACACACGCTTTCCAAGCGTGCGCCTTAAGCCGCTCGGCCACCTCTCCCACACTTTATTCTTTATGCGGGGAAAATTCTATTATTATCCGTCATCTCTGGCACAAACAGAGAGGGAGGGATTCGAACCCCCGGTACCCTCACGAGCACAATTAATTTCGAATCAATCGCCTTCGACCACTCGGCCACCTCTCCATGCCTGCACAATAAGGGCCTGTTACTAAAATCCCTGGCTTAAGAAAAAGTGGAACGGATAAAAAAAAGCGCGCCCGAGAGGACTCGAACCTCCGACCTATGGTTCCGCAAACCATCGCTCTATCCAGCTGAGCTACGGGCGCATCATGCGTATAAATACAAAAAACGGCTTGCCTTCTCAAGCCGTTTTATCTGTTTTTTTTATTGAACCTGACTATCCCCGACTGCGTCTTTGGTCCTTTTTAAGAGACAACGGTGGGAATGGCCCCTGATAACTCAAGGGAATATTCATCGTGTTCAAATGCGTACATCGTGGGAAATTTTTTGAAAGCCCACCCTTTATAAATAATTTTTCCGTTTTCTTCAACTATGAGTTGCACCGCCGGATTGAGCTCTTCGTTTCCCTTGGAGGTATAACTCGTTGCATCCATCACAAAGTTTGGCAGAAATGGCCCTACAGTTACTTTTAATCCAGAATCTTCGGGAATAAAGCTGGTACCTAAATCCGCGATTAACATCTTCCCGCTTTCTGCATCTTTCTTGTCCCGGACCAGAATTTTTACGGCCTTCCATCTGCCCTGAACTTCCGACGGAACAACGATTTCCCTGGTAACGGTCTTCTGGTCACCAGCCTGTGGATGACCTTCGGCCTGCGACCCTTGCGATCCCTCGGCCAGTACTGCTTCTGCTGACCGGGCTTTCTTTTCTGATTTGAACGATGACCCTTCTGTGTTGAGTTTCAACTGACTTAAAGATTTCTCCGGCAGAGGCGTGCTTTTGTCTGTACCCATTGAGCAACCTACCGCTCCGCTCAGGACAAGTATCATGGAAAAAATATAAGAATTTTTCCCGGGGTTCAATGTGCCAGAATTATGTTTCATTGTTAAATCAAATCAGTGTGGCGGAGAGGGAGGGATTCGAACCCTCGGTAGGGGTTAAGCCTACACACACTTAGCAGGCGTGCGCCTTAAGCCA
>CAJWQP010000106.1 GCA_913045445.1 uncultured Nitrospina sp.
CTGTTAAGCAGTATTTACCGGGGAAGGCCTTAGGGTCTTCCCCGGTTTTTTTTTGAATTAATGAAATTCATCAGGGAAAGATTAAAAGAAATGCTCAACACACCGAAAGGTTATGTGAGCGGGCGACATTTACCTATTTAACCAGAGGCCAACCCATATCCTCCCATCTCTGCATTCCCCCATCGCTGACGCAGACAATATTATCTAGCCCGGCTCCCTCAAGTGTCTGAGCGGCAATTTTAGCGCGCCCCCCCATCTTGCAGTGTACATAGACCGTAGAATATTTCTTTAGATTCTCTGCTTCGCTGGCAACTCCCTCATGCGGAGTGTTTTGCGCGCCTTCTATATGTCCGGCATTAAATTCGTCAGATGTTCTCACATCCAAAATCAAATCATCTGAATTAAGACTCTGGCTACGGTCGTGCAATTCATCAACTGAAATCTGCTCCATGGTGTCTCCTAAGGAAAAAAGCGAAAAATAAAAATAAGGGAAAAGAAAATAAAACACCCAAGTTCTCAGATTACAGCATGAGTAAAAAAGATTCAAATTTCATAGAAATCATAAAGAAATAATTTTTCGGCGGAAGAAAGCAGCAGGAAAAATATTCCTATTCTGAGGAAAACCCCTGTCTGTTACCCCCTACCGGTCAAAAAAGGTAAAATCTTTAAAATAAAATTAAAGATTTTTAATATTTTTGAAAAAAATCGATTTTTGCCCTTAACTCCTTAATATTGCCGGTTATTAATCGATTTGGTATAATTCTCAACGCTAAGAAATACACCAAATAATAAAATTTCAAGATCCCCTATGAAAGAGATTAACATTTCACGTTCTTTTACTTCCAAATTCATGATGTTGATTGTTTTTACAGGTGTTATGTTTTTCCAGGGTGGATGTGCCACCACCCCCGACAGTGAAGACGCACGAACGAAAGCCAAAAAGAAGTTTAACGACTCACTTATGGATGCCTCGCTGGGCATGCGTGACAAGCAGATAGCGAATCTCAAAGAGGCAATCCAGTTGACCCCGAAAAACCTGAATTACCGTTTTGCTTTGGGGCTGGTGTATTCACTTATCGGAGAGATAGACCATGCAGATCAGGAATTTAAAAATATACTGGCCATAGACCCGAATTATAAACCCGCTCTGCGTGAATTGGGACGGGCTTACTTGAACAAAAGAGAATGGGCTAAAGCGGCAAAAAGTTTTGAAGGGGTGTTAAAAGGGATTAGCGGTGTATCCAACCCGCATCAAGTGTATAACTGGTTGGCGCTGAGTTATTACAAGCAAGGGAAGCTGGTCGATGCAGAGCGAGCCTGGTTAAAAGCACTTAAAATAAGTGAGAATGCAGGAGTCCGCTATAACCTGGCTTTGTCTTATAAAGAGCAGGAACGATTTGATTTGGCTCACGATTCACTGGAAAAGGCTGTCAATTTGAAACCTGACTTTACCCAGGCCTTGTTTGAGTTGGCTCAACTGGAACTGAAAAACAAAAATCCGGATAAAGCAATCAGGTATTTTAAGAAAGTTAAAACCCTGGCTCCCAATAGCCGATTGGCAGATTCCGCCCAAGAATATTTGAATTTGATTCGTCCCATGAATTGACCATGATAGAAAACTTTGGCTCCTATTTAAAACGCGAGCGAGAGCTCAGGGGTGTTCCGCTGGAAAAAATTTCGGCTACGACGAAAATCCATATTCGATTTTTGCAGGCACTGGAAAATAACCAGTTTGATGAACTTCCCGGAAAGGTATTTGTCAAAGGGTATATCCGTTCCTTTGCCAAAATCATCGGTTCCGATGAAGATGAAATGCTCAATGCGTACGATGACACAATGGAAAAACTGTCATCTACAAATGGCGAAAATAAAAACTTTCAAGTTGCAGATAAACTTTCGATAGTTAAAAAATCACTCATCGGGTCAGCCCTCGCAATAATATTTATAGCCGGCGTGGGATGGGGCGCCAATATCCTTATCCACAAATTCAGCGGTAGTTCAAAAGAATCTAGGCCCGCTGTGTCAAGACCAGATTTTAAGGAGATAGAAAAATTACCGGAAAAAGAATTGTTAGCACCGGTCATAGAAACGCAAGAAAAACCACCTTCATTAGAAGAGACAGATAAAGTTTCCGGCAATCCAATAACGACAGGCGAACTAGAAAACCCGGCAGACCAACCTTCCGCCGCCCAAACGGATGAACCTATCCAACCAGCTGAAAAACCTCCTGAAACAGAGAAAAATGAAGATAAAGTATTGGAATCCAAGGCAAAACCGGACACAATGGTTGGCATATCTGACATCGAAAAAGAAGACAAAGTTTCCACCCCGGTTGCGGGAAACGACTTGCCGTTGAAGTTAACCATCAAAGTTAAAGACAATGTTTGGTTCAATATGACAGCGGATGAGTCGCGGGTGGAAGATTTTATTCTTCAGCGGGGAACCGCGAAAACATTTTACGGGAAAGATAAATTTATAATGACTATAGGTAATCGAGATTTGGTCGAATTGAGTCTGAACGATCAGATCCTGAGTCTACCGCAGGGGGATGAAAATAACGTGGTTCGAGAATTTATTATTAACTCTCAACTCATAGAGTGAATCGTGGCAAAAATTGACGCATTTTTCAAATTGATGAATGATCAGGTGCCAGTATCATATATGGACTGCTCGTCGACCTCGAATATTTTAATATAATTAAACCCGTCAGTTTATTTATAGAATCAGACGTTTCGTTTGCCAGTGGATATGGATTTTATATCATCACCCTGAATATCGCGTCTTACTATTCGTTAGCCTACCTCAGCAGTATTTTTTCCCACCGTTTGCGTACGATAAAAGAGGAACTGACACTTGCCTCGATTGATCTGAAAAAATTACAGGCGCTTCACGAAAACGTCGTACAGAATATGGGAAACGGGTTAATAACGACCGACCTGCACGGAAGAATCACATCTGTCAACAGGGCGGCAACAAAAATCACAGGATATACTCTTGAAGAGAGTTTAAATCAGTCCTTGGAGGTTTTATTGACGCTTCATGACCTGAAGAATCTTTATCGAGAACCCTCATCGAAACCCTTACCCAGACAAATCGAAGGTGAGTGCAAACAAAAAGACGGGTCGACAATAGTTATTCGAATGAAGGTCAGCCGTTTGGAAGATCAAGGAAAATCCAGTCAGGGTTATATTTACGTCTTTGAAGACCCGACAGAAATAAAAGCCATGCAGGATAAAATTTCACACGCTGAACAACTAGCGGCGGTAGGAAGATATTCCGCAGGGCTGGCACATGAAACTAGAAATCCATTACCCTCACTGCGATGCTACGTATCATTCGGCAGGTGGAGACGGGCCAGGCATCATAGATCTGGATGAAAACAAAACTTATTTGTTATGCAGGTGTTTCAAAAGTAAAAATAAACCCTTCTGCAATGGTTCTCACGAAAATTAGAAATCCTTATCCTGTAAATTTACTCAAACATAATTTTAAATTCATAAAACCTGACCGATCAAAAATTTATTATGAAATTTGATTTCAATCCTGCATGGGAAAATATACTTCCATCTTTAGTTTCAGTTGCACTATTCCTTGTTTTAAGCGGATGTCTCCCCTGGATTACCGCCACAGAAGACGACATGGTTCTCGTTCCCGAAGGTTCTTTCATCATGGGATACAATATTGAAAACAATGCGGAGTGGGGTGACACTGATGAAGAGCCGGTTCACGAAGTATTTTTAAAATCATACTATATAGATCGCTATGAAGTGAATGCTTCCGACTTCTCAGACTTTTTAAATAAATACCCCGACGAGGCATCACGTTATTTTCAATCGGGGTCGGGGGTTACTATCGAAAAAGTGGATAATGTATTTCGTCCACGGCCCGGTCTGGAAGATTATCCTGCCAACAGAGTTTCATGGTATGGGGCAGATGCATATTGTCGCTCAGTCAATAAACGTTTACCCACCGAAGCGGAATGGGAGAAAGCCGCTCGCGGAACCGACCGCAGGATATTTCCCTGGGGTGATGAATTCCCGACAAATGAGCGAGTGACCTTCAGGCGCAAATTTGTCAAGCTTGGATTCAAGGCCATGGAACCTGTGCATTCAATGTCCGGGGGGCGTTCGCCTTACGGAGCGCATCACATGGCAGGGAATGTATGGGAATGGGTTGCCGACTGGTATGAAGACAGTTATTACGAGGTGACGCCTTTAAAAAATCCGCAAGGACCGGATTCGGGAATCAGCAAAGTATTGCGTGGTGGCAACTGGTATTACAAAGCTTATTACATGCGAACAACCTACCGTTTCAACGAAAGACCGGAGATATTTAAAATCTGGCAGGGCTTCCGCTGCGCCACAGCTCAGCGCGGGCCTAGTCCCCGTTAGAGCCGAAGGCTCTTTACTGGGACTGATCCCCATCGGGGAACCCGATTGGGAGCCAATGTAATTGACCGGTATAGCAAGTGATCGTAGATAGCAAGTCAACGTACCGTCATGGCCCCCACGCCTGTCCTGAGCCAGTCGAAGGAGCTGGCGGTTATTTGAGGATTTTTTTGATGGCCCAATCGACGTTGATTTTTTTATTACAGTAATTAAAGATCGCTTCGCTCAGTGGCATCAGCGAACAATGGTCGGTTAAAATTCCCGCCTCACTGCAATTGATGATCTCGGTTGGACCTGGACGTTTCCAGGTTGTGAAAGCCCAGTCGAACCATTGTTTTGAAACAGACATGGATTTCAAAGTCGGTAGAGAGTTCCCATTGACGTCGGTTTCGTAAACAATATTTTCCCGCTGTTTTTCCAGAGTCGTATCCAGTCCCACATTTTCATCCTCACTGTCGCGGCTGTGTGTTTTCTTTTTGGGGTAGGATAAGTCCTGTCCGGTAAAAATAATCGGGTTGGCTCCTGATTGAAATGCCAGGTCATAAGCAATGGACAACACACTACCGCCGGGGGCCAAGCGTCCAATTTTCGGAGCTTGATTCGCGATTTCCACAAGCGCGGGTATGTCGGGGGCATGTTTATGAAAAAAGACCACTTAACTAGTCATGAACCTTATTTTATTTAGCACAGGTGAGGATTTATCAAGGGCGATTGAATGAAGCAAAAGCTATTTTTTCAAAAATTAAAAATACGATAAGATCAGGCAACACTTGAATTATACTCCGAATCCTTAATATTTTTTAGTGCGGGGAATTTTAGTTTCATATCGGACTTCAAAGTTCAAATCGCTAATATAGTTTTGCTATAATTGTCTTATGAGAAGATTTTATATAATTATATTTATATTGGCAGTGCTGTTTCCGAATTCCGCAGGATCACAGGAAATGGACCGGGGATTGTTCAAGCCTTCGAGTATGGTGAGTCTTGCAACTGCGAAGAAGGAGATGAAGCAGGTTTATAGCGAGAGCGGTGAAACTAAAACGCTTCATTGTGGTTGTTATTTTGATAAGCAGTTGCAGGTTTATCCAAACATATGTGATCAGGCTTATGAAAAGCGAAGGAACAAAGCCGCAAAAAAAATCCTCCGATGGGTCCACGCCATGCCTGCTTCCGCTTTTGCGGGTTCGATGGGTTGTTGGAAAAATTCTGTCTGTACCCTGTCCGATGGTTCGAATTTAAAGGGGCCTGATTGTTGCGCAATGATTTCTCCAAAATTCAAATCAATGGAATCTGATATGCATAACCTGATTCCCACTATAGATATGTCTGGAGCCATGAAAGATAATTCTTCCTCATCATCTCAGTTTGGGGGTATGGCGGAATACCAGATATGTATGAAGGATGGCGTGGTGTCGAAAGAACCTGAAGCTGAATCGCGTGGAAATCTGGCGCGCGCTTATATGTATATGTCTTTACAATATAAGATTCGCCTTCCGGATGACCTTGAAGACGATCTTAGAGCATGGCATTTGGAAGACCCCCCGGATGCAGGCGAGGAGAAAAGAAATTCTTTGATTGAACTGGTGCAGGGAAACCGCAATCCTTTTATTGATCATCCTGAAATAGTAGAACGCGTGAGAAATTTTTAATTCGGATCAATCGAGTTGGCATAGAGAAAAAACGAGACAGGATTGATTCAGAAAAGATGAACTTTTAAATGGAGAAATATTATATACTCTAAAAGAAGCGAAGGTCATGATCGAGAGGTGGCGGGTTCATTACAATACCAAAAGGCCCCATACGAGCCTTGGGTATCGACCGCCAGCACCAGAAACAGTACAGATTCCAAACACAATTATGACTTATGAAAACTGAATCCTAAATCTGGTATAAGTAATGGGGGCTGGTCA
>CAJWQP010000107.1 GCA_913045445.1 uncultured Nitrospina sp.
CAAGAATTATTCCGGGGAAAACTGCCCCCATAAACAAATCAAGTATGGGGATCGCTAATTGATCTCCCATTATTACCAGCATGATGGAAGGAGGAATGAGGATACCAAGACAACCAGAGGAGGCTACTGTTCCCAAAGCCAGAGGTTTATCGTAGTTTTGACTGAGCATGACTGGGACAGACATTAAGCCCAACAATACAACCGATGCCCCGATGATCCCGGTAGAAGCGGCGAGTATGATCCCAATCAAAGTTACTGTGACCGCTAACCCCCCTCTGACATTGCCAAACAATCTCTGCATCGAGGTCATCATCCGTTCTGCCATTCCAGACTTGTCCAGCATCAGCCCCATAAAAATAAACATCGGAATCGCAATCAGTACCCAGTTACTCATGATACCGAAGATACGCCCCACCAGCAGACCGAGTGTATTGTAATCGAGACCGGTCACGGTCCACTCCATTACGTTGTCAGTCCACCAAGCAACCCCGGCAAAAAGAACGCCAACTCCTGACAATACCCAAGCTACAGGGAAACCTGTAAAAAGCAGTGCGATAAATGACACAAACATTCCAATCACAAGATAATTTTCTGCTGCCAATTCCATTAGTTGCCCTCCCCATCTTTAGAGTTATCGTTGTCCTTTAACTTTAACCTTGGTTTGAATAGACCACGTGTCTCTGGATCTAACGGAGATGCACCTAAAATGTCATCCTCCGGCAGTTTCTTATCTGACATTTCCTTCACATATACGAGATGACTTTCCGCTGCTGAAGAGGCTCTTTCAGGATCCTTGGCCTGGATTGCCTCATATATTTCGCGGTGTTGCTTGAGCAACAAAACTCGAGAGCCATGGTGGCTGTAAAGTCGCATACGATTGAAGAGGACATCTGTACGCAGCAGCTTAAAAAGGCTACGCATAATATGCAAAAGAACTCCGTTGTGAGCGGCTTTGGCGATGGCCATGTGGAAGTTGACATCAATGTCGGCTTCTTCAGCGGGATCCCCCGTTTCGTGTGCCTTTTCCATGGCCTCGATGCAGGTAGTCAGTATTTCCCGATCTGAATCAGTTGCCCTCTGTGCTGCGTAACGGGCTGCAATGCCATCCACGGTCGTACGAAATTCCAAAAAATCATTGCCGAGGGCATCCTTTGACAATGGTTTGAATAGACGAAGAGTCATTAGATCGAAAGGATATACACGTTGCCCAGTTTTCGGGGATTCTTTGCTGGAGTACATAAACAAGACCGATTCCTCTATCAGACGGGCTACAGTGGCAATTATCATCAGGATGAATGAAAGCGGCAATACCGTCTTGACTATCCAGCGATGAGGTAGACCCATCGTGCTTTGAGAAGATTCATTATGTGTATAGGAGTAGACCGCGTAATCAAAAGTAAAATCTAGCAGGACTACCAGACATGGTAGTAATAGGAAAAGAATTCCAAATATTTCAAAGAAGTGCTGGAGCTTATCCGACATTCTCATATGGACAATGTCAATCCTAATGTGCGTGTTATTGGTGATCGCATAAGCCAGGCCAAACATGACCGGCACTGAGTAAAGGTGCCATTGAAGTTCTTCCAAGGGTACTAGTGGAAAACCGAGAAGCAACTGATTGCGGTGGAAACCGTAACGCAGTATTACCGCAAACAAAATTAGAAAAATCAATAATACGTTAAACCACGCTGCTGCCTCAACAATTCGTCTTACAAATCCATTCAGGATTGAAGTGATCGGCACGTGGTGAGTCTCTCGAGAGACGACATTAGACATAACAGCTCTATACCTATGGTTTTATTGTATTATTCGTGGCAGGGTTTGACCCCCTGCCACGAACTTATATAAATAGTAAAAATTACTATTTACGCACTGTTCCAGGACGTGGCAAATATGCCCATTCGTTCCAGAGTTTGTAGTTTGAACGGAATTCTTGTAAGTCATCCCAGACAACTTTAAAACCAGGATCATCTGCAATCATATCCGAAACCACCTCGTCCCACTTGGTACTGAAAGTAGCTAACATCGAGTCAGACCAGTATTTATTGACCGTGCCTGCCTTAATATTTTCTTTCATGGTGTCAAACTGCATTGACTCACCCATTGCCAGTGAATCCGTCATAACCGCTTTGCAGGTCACCTCGACAATGGTTTGCTGCCCCTTGCTCATACCGTTCCAGGTATCTTTGTTGATGATCAGATCAAACAAGGTTGCGGGTTGATGCCAACCAGGATAGTAGTTGTACTTAAGAATTTTGTTGATCCCCAATCTCTTGTCAATTGCGGGCATTGAAAATTCTGTTGCATCAATAGCTCCTTTTTGAAGAGCTGGTACGATTTCACCACCTGGAAGCTGTGAAGTAGATACTCCTAGCTTTTCCATAACACGTGCACCTAGACCAAAGAAACGCATTCGCAAGCCTTTTAGGTCGGCAGGCGAGTTGATCTCTTTCGTAAACCAACCTGAAGTCTCTGGGGCTATCAGACCGCAAGGGACTGAGTGCACATTGTAATTGGCATCATCGTATGTTTTCTGCCAAAGCTTTCTACCATTTCCATAATAGACCCAGGCAAGGAATTCTGGTGCATCTGGCCCGAAAGGAACCGCAGAAAAGATGGCACCCTTGTCTCCCAATTTCCCCATGTTGTAGCCGGGTGTCGTATATCCTGCATTAACCTGTCCCTTTGAAACAGCCTCAAGCATTTCACCTGGCGGGACCAGTTTACCGGGTTCATAGACCTTCATTTTAAGGTCTCCTCCAATCGCGTTGACTCGTTCTGCTACCCATGGAGGATTAGTTCCGAGTGCTGGCAAAGCTGTTGGAAACCAGACCGGTACTTTCAGCAATACTTTTTTCGCATGCAATGGACCTGCAATAAATCCAAGCAATGCCAGAAAGACAGCTGATGCTGCCAGTTTCTTGATTATATTCTTTCTCATTTTTTCTCCTGTTTTAAAAGAAATGAACATTTACCCAAGAAACATAATAGCTATGTTTCTGAGTACTTTGATCGACCTCCTTATGAGTCACGACCACTTTATGTATGTGCAATCACATTTATTATTCTTAAAACTGAAAGCAACACACTGGAGAGACGTGGAACAAAGTGATCTTGGAATTAGCAGAACCAACCCACCCTAAAAAGAAGAACTCTGAAATCTTCAGTCCACCCCCTATCTCACTGCCAGCTAACTGAATAATGCGACGCACATTCATAAACTGAGACAGATCGGAAGAATTGTAAACACATAATTATTTCTTGTCAAGAAAAAAACGCACTTTGGCTAAAATAATTGATGGCCTGACCAATTTACAATCCAAATAACGAAAGACTAGAGTACGAATGATTCTCCCCCCCGTCTATTAGTAATTTTACGTAGAGGCGCGAAATTCTTTAGATAACCTGACCATTAGAGCTTGTCTGAAAAAATGTTATTATTTATCATATCAAATGATTACGGCTTAGATAAAAAGAGCTATCATTTAACATATCAAACTGATAATATTAATGTCGTTTAGGATTTGAAGATTCGACAAAACTCGAGGATACGTTTTATTGCAGGATTTTCAACCATAGAGGTTACGGAATATTCGGATTAGTTCAATACCACATTACATTAAAATTTCGGGATTTGATATTTTATCTGAAGTATACGCAATCCCCGGATGAGGTTTGCTGAAGTCGACACCACGGTTATTTTACATAGACTTGAAACATAATTTTTTTTGGTACTCAAAATTTTCCTATGCCCATAGAAACTATTCAATCGAAACGCCTTTTCGAGAAAATTGCTGAGCAGGTCAAAATGCTGATTGCATCGGGAGAGTTTAAAGAAGGCTCAAGACTTCCACCGGAACGTGACCTTGCTTTACAACTCGGAGTGAGCCGGCCCACAGTACGCGAGGCGATGATTGCCTTGGAATTATCCGGCCTCGTCGAGGTACGGGTAGGGGCAGGAATCTATGTAATTTCCTCTAAGCCTAGATTAGTTCTCACCCCAAATTCGAAAATCAAGGTTCCAAGTCCAAGTGAACTGATTGAAGCACGTCTCATGGTGGAACCTAACAATGCCGCCCTTGCAGCCGAAAGATTCCGTCCAGAATTGATTGATGATCTGGAAAGAGCGATTAAACAACAAATTACCGAGGATGCAATTGGTGCTGACGCTGACCGGCAATTTCATATGATTATCGCAGAAGCTACGGGCAACCGGGCTTTGGTAGAAATGACAGAGTATTTGTGGGACCAGATGCTGTCTTCACATATGTGGAGACTTCTTATCGACCATGCTCAACTTAAGGGTTTGTACCCAATCATCCTGGATGACCACCGGAACTTGTTAGATGCACTAATTCGACGTGACTCTGAAACAGCCAAGAACATTATGAAATCCCACCTAGAACACGCTAAGGAAATCTTCTTCGATATCGTCAGCCACCAAGCAAAAGACTAAAACATCGATAAATAACTTCCACCCGCCCAGACATTTCTTATCCTACAGGGAACGAACATCTCTCATTTCTTCCACGTAAAGCCAGGAAAGTTATATAAACGACTGCCTATATTGGTCAGGCCATTTATCATCTTGACATTTTTTTTAGGCAGTTTAGAATTGGAATTTCTGATTACTGCGGATCGATTCACAGCTTGGAGTTAGTTAATTAGTTGTCAACCATGGTATTCAGATCCTTTTTAAGGATTCGGCCTTCAGGCCTAAAGTTTCCCTGCTATTGTTTGTAGATTTTTTCGGAAATTTGGTGACTTTAAGCCGGCGAAAAGAACTGTGTTAGTTGACATGATTCTGTCTGGTTTTACCCCGAAAAATGCGAAACAATAAAATTTAGCAGTTTGTATAAAAGATGACCAAAGTATCCATATTATCCTGTGTTTAACACCAGATCTTAAAATAAGATCGCATCTGTTTTTCTATCATGACATCATCTTCAAACTTTAAGGAACTTTTTGAGGATCTCTGTCGTTTTTTCCCTTCTGAACGACTGATCAATGATCCGCTGCGGCTGCTGGCCTACGGCACAGACGCGAGCTTTTACCGCCTGATTCCGAAATTAGTGGTCAAACTTGAGACGGAGAGCGAGGTGACTCACTTGCTTCAAACACTTGCTCCTCACGGGATTCCAGTCACTTTTCGGGCGGCCGGCACCGGTCTTTCCGGACAGTCGGTGACAGATTCGGTATTGGGACTGCTGGCCTGGGGCTGGAAGGGTTGCCGGATCGAGGACGAAGGACGGAGCATTGTTCTGCAACCCGGAGTGATCGGCGGGCATGCCAACCGGATGTTGGCAGCTCATGGACGCAAGATCGGTCCCGATCCGGCCTCAATCCATTCAGCGATGATCGGCGGAATTGCCGCCAACAATGCCAGCGGCATGTGCTGCGGGACCGATCAGAACAGCTACCGGACCCTCAAGTCGATGCGTGTGGTGCTCGCCGACGGCAGCCTGATTGACACTGGTTCCACAGAAAGTCGTAACGCCTTTGCTGAATCAAGACCGGATCTCCTGGAGGGGCTGAAAGGACTTTCTGAGCAGGTTCGGGGAAACCCAGAACTGTCGGAGTTGATTCACCGCAAGTACAAGATCAAGAATACCACGGGCTACAGCCTGAATGCACTTCTAGATTTTGAAGATCCCTTCGAGATTCTGGAACACCTGATGATCGGTTCAGAGGGAACCCTCGGTTTCATCGCGGAGATTACCTATCATACGGTTCCCGATCCGGCTTTTAAATCAACGGCCTTCCTCCTTTTTCCAAATCTTGTCGAAGCCTGCGCCACCGTTGCGGGGCTGCGCGGAAAGGGAGTGCAGGCAGTTGAACTGATCGATCGCTCGGGACTGAGATCCGTGGAAAATCAATCCGGGGCTCCGGAATCGATTCGTAATCTCGGAGACGATGCCTGCGCCTTGCTCGTCGAGTGCGCCGCCGAAACTAAAAACGAATGTTCATTAAAACAGGCCGCAGTGGAAAAGGTGCTGGCAGGCTGCAGCCTGCTTGAACCCGCAGATTTCCGGACCGATCCCAAAGAGTCGGAGGCGCTCTGGAAACTGCGCAAGGGCCTCTTCCCCTCGGTGGGCTCTGTTCGTGAAACCGGCTCAACGGTGGTGATTGAAGACGTCGCAGTGCAGATCGAATCCCTTG
>CAJWQP010000108.1 GCA_913045445.1 uncultured Nitrospina sp.
GTTGTGCTTCTTGGTTTTCGAAGTAGAAGAGACAGTTCCCCAAAGAAGTCACCTGCATCTAACTGGGCCAGCATCACTTCTTTATGGGGGCCTTTGGTGACAAGTACCGAACCTTTCAGAAGTACAAACAGGGAGTTATCTTTACCTCCACTTTGGATAATGGCTTCATTAGTATGGTAGGTCTGAAAGCAAGTACTCTCTCTTGTAAGAGCATTTTTCTCGATTACATCGAACAAATCAAAGAATGGAATCTTGTCTAGCAGGTCCAGTTTTTGTTCAAACTCAGTATCCATGATTTAAAGTGGTTTTCTGCGTCCAGCGCACTTGTTGCGTCATAAACTGCTGGAGCTATATTTATGAATGACTTAGGATGCCATTTGTGATGAGACGACGCAAGTTTAAGGCTTATTAAAGAGCTTTTGACAGTTGAGTGGATCAGGAACAAAGAAGAGTTTCAAACTCAGACAAACTGGAAAAAACCAAATCGGCTTCGCTAAAATCGATGTTCTGATTCAAGGGATTTCTGATAATAAGGCAAGACATTCCAGCGGCTTTGGAGGCGGTCAGGCCTTTCAGAGCATCTTCTATCACGATACATTTTGTTGCGGGACACTGTAATGTTTCTGCCGCTTTGAGGAAAATGTCTGGGTGAGGTTTTTCTTTCGGTGCGGAATCTTTACCGAGAATAATGTCGAACAGGTGTTCGACTTTGGCATTCTTGAGTATGGCACGAATATCGTGTGTCCAGGAGCCAGACGCGATTGCTACCGGGAATTTCGTTTTTAGCTGTTCTACGACTTTAACCGCCTTGGGAAATAATCGGATTTCTCCGCTTTGGCAATATCTGGAGTACACTTCAAATTTTTGTTTGCGTAATTCAACGGGGTCCACTCCCAAGTCAAGGTTATGGCGTTCTATTTCACCGGCGATGCCTTTACCTTTAGAGGTCCATTCCACCCAATATTCATCTTTATCCAGGCTGTGTCCATACCGTTCGAATACCTCGTTATATGCCAGGTAGTGGTAGGGTTCTGAATCTGCCAGAAGACCGTCAAAATCGAAAATAATTCCTTCGGACTGCTCAAAAATTAACTTTAATCGGGTGGGATGAGGTGGTGTTTGGGAAGAGGGCATGGGAAGTATGATTTTGTTTAGCGAAGTATTTGACCAAACCTGTCGAAGCGGACCCAGCTATCCTCTGCGTTCCAGGACCAGTAGATTACAAGAGCCTTGCCTTTAATTTTTTTTATATCGAGGAATCCCCAAAATCGGCTGTCCTGACTGTTTTCTCTGTTATCACCCATCACGAACAGGTGTCCCGGAGGAACCATGACGGGGCCGAAATCATCCCGCGGGACGAGGCGTTTTGTTCCGGGAGGGTCTGTGTGCTGGACGTGTTCTTCCTCAATGAGTTTTTCGTTGATGTAAACTTTTTGCTGGCGAACCTCTAACAGATCACCTGGCAGGCCGATGACTCGTTTGATGAAATCACGGCTTTCGTTCTTCGGGTATTTGAAAACGATGATGTCGCCGTGTTCAGGAATTTTCTGGAACAACACGATATCATCAAAAAGTTTGATGTTAAGAAACGGAATGACATTTGGAATGTGAGTCCCATAAGCGAACTTGGAAACAAGAATATGGTCGCCGATAAGAAGTGTTTTTTTCATCGAGCCCGAGGGAATTTTAAACGCCTGAACTATGAACGTGCGTATAAATAACGCCAGCAGGAGGGCAATGAAAATAGCCTCGGCGTATTCTCGGAAAACACTCTTCTTTTTTTTCTGGACGCCTGGGTGGGTCGCGTGGTCGGGTGAATTATTTTCCATCGGTTCTCAGTACGGCTAAAAAAGCTTCTTGGGGAATTTCCACTTTACCTATCGTTTTCATTTTCTTTTTACCTGCTTTTTGTTTTTCTAGCAATTTGCGTTTACGGGTTATGTCACCGCCATAACACTTTGCCAGTACGTTCTTTCTGAGCGCTTTAATGGTCTCGCGGGCAATAACCTTACTCCCGATTGCCGCCTGAATGATAACTTCAAACATTTGTTGTGGAATTTTGGTCTTCAGTTTTTTCGCCAGTTCCCGACCCTGAAAATATGCTTTGTCTTTATGGATGATCAGCGACAACGCATCAACGACTTCTCCGTTTAAAAGGATATCGAGTTTAACCAGACTGGAGGTGCGAAAATCAACAAACTCGTAATCAAACGAGGCGTAGCCTTTGGTGGTGGATTTCAGTTGGTCATAAAAATCCAGTACGATTTCACTGAAAGGCAGTTCGTATTGTAGCAGTACGGTTTTAGGATTCAAGTATTCCATTTTGGTTTGGATTCCCCGCCTGTCTCTTGCCAGCGCCATTATCACTCCTATATATTCTTCCGGGGTGATGATTGTGCCCATGACGTAGGGTTCCTTCATGTGATCTATACTGCGCATTTCTTTTAGCTTCGCCGGGTTATCCAACATGACGATTGACTGGTCAGTGGAGTGAACTTGAAAGGCTACATTGGGAGCGGTGGTGAGCAGGTCAACATTGTATTCTCTTTCCAGTCGTTCACGGATGATTTCCATATGCAATAGCCCGAGAAAACCGCAACGGAATCCGAATCCCAATGCTTGCGAGGATTCTGGTTCGTAGGTGAATGAGGAGTCATTCAGTTTCAGCTTGTTCAGTGCATCGCGCAGGGCTTCATATTGTTCGCCGGATATGGGATACAGTCCGCTAAAGACCATGGGCTTGGCTTCTTTGTATCCTGAAAGGGCTTCTTTTGTAGGTTGGTTCGCATCTGTTATTGTGTCGCCGATTTTGGTTTGACCCATTTCTTTGATTCCGGCGATGATGTATCCGACTTCTCCAGCCTGTAGGGAATCTATTACTGTTTGGGCAGGAGTAAAGGTTCCCAGTTCCTCCACATCGAATTCCACATCTGTGGCCATGAAGCGGATACGCGCTCCGGCTTTAAGGCGACCCTCTACGACTCGAACCAATACAATGACTCCCCGGTAAGGATCGTACCAGGCATCGAATAGCAGGGCTTTGAAAGGTTTTTCGCTGTCACCGGTTGGCGCAGGAATTAATTGGGCCACTGCATTCATTACATCGTCGATGCCAATTCCTTCTTTAGCGCTGGTCAGCACAGCCTGGTCCGATTCAATTTGCAATATATCTTCCAGTTGTTCTTTGACTGAATCGGGGTCGGAGCTGGGCAGGTCTATTTTGTTGATGACAGGAATGATGGCCAGGTCATTTTGTGTCGCCAGATTTACGTTGGCGATGGTTTGGGCCTGAATACCCTGGGTCGCGTCTACGATTAGCAGAACGCCTTCGCAGGCGGCCAGACTACGGGACACTTCGTAAGTGAAATCCACGTGGCCCGGAGTGTCGATCATATTAAAGGTATATTCTTCGCCACTTTCATCTTTGTATTGCAGACGAACGGTTTGCGCCTTAATGGTAATACCTCGTTCACGTTCCAGGTCCATGTTGTCGAGAACTTGTTCTTTCATCTCCCTTTTTTTCAGCCCGCCTGTGTGAAGGATCAGTTGATCGGCCAGGGTGGATTTACCGTGGTCGATATGGGCGATGATGGAAAAGTTACGGATTTTGCTTTGGGTCATTGATTCAATTCGGTTATGTGTTGGTGGTGGGGGATATGAGATTATCCCGTTACATGGTGTTCGCTGGTGTATGGGTGGGAATTTTCTGCTGAATTGAGAAGGCCATGCCATTCATCGTATCTGGACCTGATAGCTTCGTAGTCTGAATCACGGTCTATATCCAGAGCCGCGCCTGGATATGGAACCTCCAGACCCTTGAACCGGGTGTCAAGAAGGTTGGATATGCATTGCTCCATATCCTGATTCGTAGTCCAGGTTTTAAAGTAATTGACGGGAGCCATCCATCCAATAGATGAAAAAAACTGGCACAACTGTAGACCTATATAACAACGGTAATACTTGAGTTTGATTTTACCTAACAGGCTTCGTCCGAACATTAATATTTTCTTAAAATTTCTCTGGTAACGGTATTGGTACATCTGCTGTATATACTCTCGATTAGCTATTCGCAAGGGTTTTACCAGATGCAGGTTATTGATTCTATAATTTTTTTCTCTAAGATGCAGGTAAGCCATTTTAATGCCGGGCAGATTTTCTCGCGGATAAAATCGCTCAAGCGCTTCTTCAGGAGTTAATCCTAAAATATGGTCGTAGTTATCGATGTCGGAATGGGAAATAAAATATTCCACTTCGTGAGGTGTGAGGAAAGGGGAATCGCATGGAACGATCAATACGGCCCTGTTTCTATATTGTGACTTCTCCAGATCAGCTATCGGTGTGTCCTCACCTTCGGGAATTGTTTTTAGAAAGGTGTAGAAAATATTTTCGTACAGGTTGGCTTGTTGCTCTACCAGATGGATCGTTTTTGGATAATGACAATCAACAGCCTCCTCGTTGAGCGTCAGTTCCAGTATATTTTTGGAGCCTACAATATAGATGTCCTTGATGGACCCCACCTGTTGCAATGCTTCAACGACATAGTTGATGATGCATTTGCCATTGATCTTCAGAAAGGCTTTATGCTGATGATATACCTTGTAGCTGGACTCGCCTTCTCCTGCTACCAGGATCACATCGTATTTTTTATGTCGATAACGGGTGGAATCATTCATACTGTAGGTTCTTTAAACTGTTCATAGTGATTATATAACGTTTTTACTGCATTAGCTATCAGTGGATAGAAAAGTTCTCTGCCGAAATTCCTGCCGGCCAGGGCGGTAAAAGACCATTAAAATCAGCGGGTTATTTCTTTGCGGGGTGTTGGTCGTTTGACAGGAATTATGACTCAGAGAATTTGATGAATTAATTTATTTTTCCTCCTTGCGCTATTTCGTGAAAGAGTGGTATAGAAAACTCTCTCTTTAGTTAAAAAGAGGGCAAGGAAAACCTCGCCTCTTCGGATTTTAAAACACCAGATTGAAGGTTCATGTCTCAAGATAGTTCTGAAAATTTAAAGACAACTCCTTTGTTCGATATTCATAAGGAACTGGGGGGTAAGCTGGTTCCTTTTGCGGGATGGAATATGCCCATCCAATTCGCTGGTGTTGTGGCTGAGCATACTTGCGTGAGGGAGAAGGTGGGGTTGTTTGATGTGAGCCATATGGGAGAAATCGAAATTGAAGGTAAGGACGCGAAACGCTTTTTACAATACCTGCTTTCTAACGATATTGAAAAAATGTCCGATGATGCGATTCTCTATTCTCTCATGTGTTATAAAAATGGTGGGGTGGTAGACGACCTGCTGGTTCACCGATTTTCAGAGGATCATTATTTTCTCTGCGTCAATGCATCCAATTCGGATAAGGATTACGAATGGGTTGCCCGGCATTCTGCTTCTTACGATGTTAAGACAAAAAACACCAGTGCCGACACGGCGCAGTTGGCTCTGCAAGGACCGGAGTCGGAAAGGGTTCTGCAATCTTTATGCGATGTCTCTTTGAACGACCTTTCCTATTACAATTTCAAAAAAGGAAAGGTTGATGATGTCGAGGGCATTATTTCCCGCACGGGCTATACGGGTGAAGATGGATTCGAGTTGTATCTTCCGCCGGAAAAGGTTGCGGATGTATGTCGGTCTCTCATGCGGCAGGGGGAGCCTTTTGGCATTCAACCGATTGGTCTTGGCGCTCGGGACACTCTGCGGCTGGAAATGGGATATGCTTTGTACGGAAATGAAATTGATGATCAGCCAACGCCGTTAGAGGCAGGTTTGGGTTGGGTGATCAAGTTTAATAAAGGTGAGTTTATTGGTAGGGAGCCTTTATTGCAACAAAAGGAACAAGGGTTGCGGCGAAAACTGGTGGGTATTAAATTACTCACTCGCGGTGTTCCAAGGTCGCATTATCGAGTGCTGAAGGAGGGTGAGCCGGTGGGCGAAATCACCAGCGGAACATTTTCGCCTTCCTTGAATACAGGGGTGGGGTTATGCTATGTATCCAAAGAGTATTCGGGTGTGGGGACCCGTCTGGAGGTGGAAATCAGGAATCAATCCGTTTCCGCTGAAGTGGTCAGGCCGCCATTTGTTCCCAGTCACGTTAAAAAATAA
>CAJWQP010000109.1 GCA_913045445.1 uncultured Nitrospina sp.
GTTTCTGGAACTGTCCGAAATATAAATATTGTCACCGAGATCGGTCGTCAGGTCATTCCGGAACTGTGCGCCCAGGAGGTTCAGTCCCACCGACCTCAAAGGTTTGCCGGTAGTTTTATCAAAGCGTCTGAGCGTATCAATATCAGTGACATAAAGTTCATTGCGAATAATAAGTAATCCCTTGGGCGCGTGCAGGGTCACACCATTTTCCCCACCCTGAATAAAATGCCTGTCCGCCAGATTTCCAGAAGAGTCGATCCTGGAGATAAAACCGTTGTTGTCCTTTTTCGCTGGAGAACCCGCTATGTTGGAGACATAATACATTCCTGTCGAGGGGTCGATGATAAAACTTTCGGGAGTAGAAAAACCGTCAATGCGTAATCTGAAAGCGCTTGATGGCAGGGACATGCAGAATATCAGTGCGCAAGTGATAAGCAGAAGTTTTAATGACACGGCTTTATAAGTCGCAAGTTTAAAAGGAAACCCTGGTTTGCCTGACACCAATTCCAAAAATGATATCGTCTTCGGCGTGTTGCTACTGGGTGCCACGGGTGTATTGATCGGCGTGGCGGTGGACAGCAACATGGCTATGCTCGTTGCCGGGTTCTTGGGTGCCCTCATGGGAAGTCTGGTGGGCTGGCTGGGTGGGCGGGCGTACCTGCTTATAATTTGTTTTGGTGTGTTGATAGGAGCGTTTCTGGGTTACCGGACCGGCGACCGCGATATTCTCATTATAGCATCTGGTACCGGCGGCGCTATTGCAGGATTCTTTGGTGCCCAGATCGAATTGTTTTTAAGCAAGAACCGCTAGCCGCGGGGGCACTGACGGTACGTTGACTTGTTCTCTACGGTGATTTTCTATACCGAGACATTTTCAGACTATTGGCCCTACACCGAGCAGTGGCCCTGTGGTCCCAAAAGGACCAAGTATCTGTAAGGGCCGAAGGCCCAACAGATGCTATGCCGAGCAGTTAGATGTAGAGGTGGGCGACCTGTTTTTCGTATCCGTTGAACGGCAGTGTTTTGTGTATTGTACCCGTGCCTAACATTTTTTCCTTAGCCTGCGACCAGCGAGGATGGTTGACGGTGGGATCGACATTGGCCTCGAAGCTGTATTCCAACGGAAGTACCGTGTTCCAGAAAGTCATCGGTTGATGATCGAGCAACTCAATCTTAACGATAGATTTAATACTCTTGAATCCGTATTTCCAGGGGACCACCAATCTCACGGGTGCGCCATGCTGTTTTCGCAGAGGATGACCATACATGCCAAGGGCAATGAAAGTCAGTTCGTTCTCAGCTTCCTCGATAGTCAGGGCTTCCGTGTAAGGCCACGGACGCCAGAAGGCAAGCTGACCTTGGGCAGTGAACGGTTTGTAAAAGGTGGTCATGGCAATATGCGTGGCACTGGATTGTGGCTCAACCATATCCAGTAGGGCTTTCAGCGGGAACCCGGTCCAGGGAACCGCCATGGCCCAGGCCTCGACGCACCGAAATCTGTACAAACGCTCCTCAACAGGCATCAATTTGAAAAAGTCATCAGGATCAAACGTCCGTGGTTTGTTGACGAGTCCGGTAACCTCCACCGTCCAGGGTCGGATAGCCAGGGTCTGCGCATGGAACCTTGGGTCACTTTTGAGTTCGCTGAACTCGAAGAAATTATTGAAACTCGCCGCCGCATCCTCCTTAGTCAGCTTGCGGTCCAGTGTATAGCTCGCGTTGCGTTTGGCGGGATAACTCTTTTCCTCAATAGCGGACCATTCAACAGGCGCGTTAGGTTCAGGAGTCGGACCGATCCCGCATCCGTAGAGCGAAGCCGTTGTAGCCAGCGTCGCTAACGAGGTTCCCTTGATGAAATCGCGCCGGTTCATGTAGACCGATTCAGGAGTGGCCTCACTTTCTGCCATGTTCCAGGATTTTGGAAAAATCAGGTTGCTCATTGTCTAATTATTAAGGGTATCTTTGAAAATGTGACTGCAAGGCTAAAGCCTTGCCCTACAGCTTCGCTATGTTTCGTAGGGCAACCCTTTAGGGTTGCGAGACGTTATATTATCCCACCCATTTATCTATGCACTTGAGATAATCGTCAGAACCTTGTGCGATGGGCAGAGCGATTATTTCCGGGACATCGTAGCTGTGGCTTTTTCGTAGCCAGGACTCCAACGCTGTGTACTTTGCGCCCTGGGTTTTTATAATAAGAAGTAGTTCTTCATCGACACACAGTTTACCTTCCCAGTAGTATGTTGACTGGACGGAAGGGACCGTATTCACGCAGTACGCCAGTTTTTCCTCGACCAGACCCCGGCTCAGTTTATCAGCTTCTTCCCTGGAGCCAGCAGTAGTTAATACGACAATATATCCATCCATAATAATTTTCCAATTAGAGAAACACTTTCAAAATTAAAATTCGGGAGTAATTTGCAACTAGAGAAATACTTTTAAAACTAAAAATCCCAGAACAAGGAGAATGAAAAAGACAATGGTGAACAGATTAAAATATTTTTCTATGAGTACTTTGCAGTGTGGGCCAAACTTATACATCAGCCAGGCTACCGTAAAGAACCTTGCCGCTCGCGCTCCCGTTGATGCAAGGACGAATATCAGGAAATCAATTTTGAACGCGCCCGCCGCGATGGTGAACACCTTATAAGGAAGCGGGGTATAACCCGCCGCCGCTACTGCCCAGGCGTTATTTTTCTCATAGAGCATACCAATTTTATCCCACTTCTCCTCAAAATGATAAAATGCTACTATCCGGTCGCCAATCACATCCATGAACTGATATCCAATCAAATACCCAAACATACCACCGAGCACAGACCCCACCGTACACACAAACGCGAACCGTAACCAGCCCAAAGGCACAGCAACGACCATTGCAATCAACAATACATCCGGGGGGATGGGAAAAAAAGATGATTCGATAAATGAAATGACGAATAATGCTGGTAAGGCATATGGCGTGGCCGCCCAGTGCAGGACCCAGTCGTAAAGTTTTCTAACTAATACCATATGAGCTTTCCTTGATTTTGTAGTTTCGGATTACAGGAGATTGACCGGGTCAACATCGAGAGTCAGTTTTACTTTAGAGTTTGACAATGTTTTGATTTCAGGGATTTCGTAGAGACGGCGAAGAACCGATTGCAATTGTCGGTGGTCGCGGGCCCGGAGAATCAGGTGGCGACGAAACCGGTTGTTGATTCTGTACAGTGCGGCACGCGAAGGACCAAGTACTTCGATACCTTTGGTTCCTTTAAGAATGCCATTCAAAGCTCGTTGAATATTACTGGCCAGGGTTTCTCCCGCTCGCTCATGGTCACTTTCAATTTCCAGAGCCGCCATGCGGGTGAAAGGAGGGTAATTTAATTTTCCTCTGAATTCCAGTTCTTTTTCAGAAAACCCGCTATAGTCGTGATCTTTTACGAACTCAAAAACATAATGATCCGGCGAAAGAGTTTGTACGATGACCAGCCCGGGAACCTTGCCGCGCCCTGCACGTCCCGCTACCTGTGTTAACAGTTGAAATGATCGCTCGGCAGAGCGGAAGTCGGGAATGTGAAGTGAAAGGTCAGCGTATACCACCCCGACCAGAGTGACGCTGGGGAAGTCGTGACCTTTAGTAATCATCTGCGTTCCAATAAGGATGTCGATTTCTCCCGCGTTCATTTTTCGGTGGACATCTTCAAACGATTTGCGTCCGCTCACTGTGTCGCGGTCGAGACGGGCGATGCGTGCCTGTGGGAAAAGTTTTCGCGTTTCATCTTCCAGCTTTTGCGTGCCGAATCCACTAAAGCGTATGACCTCACCTCCACAGTCCGCGCAGTTGCCAGGTTTGCGTATGGCGAAATTGCAGTAGTGGCAGAGCAAGGTATGTTCCCTGCCATGAAAAGTCAGTGTCACACTGCAACGTGGGCACTCAAAAGCGAATCCGCATTCTCGGCAGAAAACATATTTTGCGGTTCCCCTCCGGTTAAGAAATAGAAATGACTGCTCACCCCGGTCGATTCTTTCATGAAGAGCTTTTTTGAGAGAGAGAGAAAAAATGGAGAAGTTCTTTTTTAAGTTCATTTCCTGTTTCATGTTTACGATCTTTACCATTGGGAGTAAACGGTTGTGTATCCGTTTTCCCAGTGACAGGTAATGATATTTGCCCGACTCTGCGTTCTTGGTAGACTCAAGGGAGGGCGTTGCCGACCCAAGCAAAACAACAGCATTTTGTTCGCGAGCTCTCATCATGGCAGTGTCTCTGGCGTGGTAACGCGGGCTGGAGTCCTGTTTGTAGGATGTGTCGTGTTCCTCATCGATCACAATAATGCCCAGGCGTTTGAACGGGGCAAAAATCGCAGAGCGGGCACCGATTGCTATGGAAACTTTTCCATTGTGAATTTTTTTCCATTCAGCGAAACGTTCCTTTTGCGTCAGTCCACTGTGGAGTACGGCGACCTGATCGCCAAATCTCAGGCGAAATCGCTCAACGGTTTGCGGGGTCAGGGAAATTTCCGGGACCACCATCACGGCAGATTTATCCAGATCAAGTACACGCTGGATACAGCGTAGATAAATTTCTGTTTTACCGCTTCCCGTTATGCCGTGTAAAAGGTAGGCGTGAAAAACCTCCTTGTCAATCGAGTTGGCAAGCTTCCGGTAGCATCGCTCCTGATCATCGTTAAACTTAAGCGGACTCTCAGCAGTCCATTGCGGGTCCGATTTCTCAGAGGCCTGTGTCTTCTCCTTTTTGTTGGTAAACGTTTCGATCAGTCCTTTTTTGAGCAGGTTTTTAAGAGCGTCTGATGGTGAGGAAATTTCTCCTGTCAAATCGACAACAGAAATTTCTCCCTGGCAGAGCTTCTCGTAAACAGCACGTTGTTTCGGACTGCGCTTTAGCAGGCCATCTATTTCTTCTTTTGTCGGTAAATTTGTGGCCAGCCGGACGGATTTTTCGTATTTGTAATTCAGAGAGCTTCGTTTGATTTTGGTTTCGGAGTTGACCAGGCCTTCGCGTTTCAGTTTTGCCAAAGCTCCCGCGCTGTATTTTCTTTTGAGGGACCGTTCCAGTTGCCTAGGCGTCAGACATTTTTTCGCGGACAAAGTCTGGAGAATATAAGCGGCTGAGGCGGACTCAGGCCCGTCTGCTAGCATCTGAACACCTTTTGCCGTTAAACTGAGTTTGTCCAGGCTCGTGTCATCGAGTCCGGCAGGCAGAGCGGCTTTAATGGCTTCGCCCCAGGAAGCCTGATAATACTCCGCGATCCAGCGAGTGAGTTTGAGAAGTTCTTTCGAGATGACTGGCCCGGCGTCTGGGACATCTTGAATGGGTTTGAGTTTAAACTCTTTTTCATGGTGGGCGGCTACCGAAACAACATATCCGGTGAGACGGCGTCTCCCAAAGGGAACAAATACTCTCATCCCCACTTCAACCATTCCGCTAAAATGGACCGGTATTTCATAAGTGAAAGCTTCTTTGATCGGCAGGTTGAATACGACATCCGCACAGGCGAGAACAGGTTTTTCATCTGACAGCATAGTGGATTGTGGTGAGGGTGGGGAGTTCATCGTTATAATCAAGCGCGGTTGTTTTGGCGATTGTACCAGAGAACAGACTTGAACCAAACTCGCATTGTCATTTCGCTCAAAGAAACCGTTGACTCCCGGATGGATTTAATTTAGTCTTGTCATCTCTTTGAGATTAAATGCCTTCGGGCCGGTATGGGTCGTTGTTTGACCTGCCGGAATACGGGTCAAACAGGAGTGATATTATGAAAGTTGGAGACAAGATTAAAATTGATTTTGCGGGAAAGAAAAAAGATGCCGTGGTGTTCAGGCTTTTCCCCAACTCGGTTCATTTGAAAGTGGACTTTGAAAAGGATAAAGGGAAAGTTGTGAAACGTAAGCTCGGTCAGGTTGGCGGCAAGAAAGCGGCTCCAAAGAAAGAGAAGAAAAAGTAAGTTTGTAGCTTGCTCACTCATGGGCGGTTTTAAAGTTGTTCGATTTATCGGGCAACTACAAAAACAGAATATTCCA
>CAJWQP010000110.1 GCA_913045445.1 uncultured Nitrospina sp.
CTATAATATAGGAACGGGTCGCGCGACTTCGTTACGCCAGGTGATCCGGAGCATAAAAGCTGGCGGTGTGGAGGTGAAAGCCACCGACACCCCTGAAGCGGATACAGGACAAAATTCATTTGCCCTGGATGCCTCCCGTTTCAAAAAACATTTTGGCTGGAAACCGAAAACCGTATCCCGCACAGGCATTAAAAACACATTACTCTGGTTTCAGGAAAGAAAAGCTTGGTGAAAGACATTCGAGTAGACGACCTTGACCGCAAGTCAGACGAACGAGGCTGGCTCATAGAAGTGCTGGGCGGGAAGAGTCTGGATGCGTCTCATGAGTTTGGTCAGATTCATGTTTCCGTTGCTTATCCGGGTAAAGTTCGCGGCAATCATTACCACACGCGCAAACTGGAATGGTTTAATGTTCCAACGGGAAAAGGGCTCCTGCGGCTGAAAGATTTAAAAACGGGTGAGGAAAAAGATATAATCATGGGGGAAGGTGGTCTTCGCACGGTGCACATCCCTCCCGGTGTCATTCACGCTATTAAAAATATCGGGGAAACAGATATGGTACTCATCGTCTACGCCAACGAGTCTTTTGACCCCGATGACCCGGACACTTTCTACGAACAAATCCTGGAATAAAAAAAACCCGCTCTTTAGAAATGAATATCACTTTTTTATTACCGCATGTAAAAATCAGCGGCGGCGTCAAGGCGCTCATTGAATATGCCAACCGTTTGCAGTCCATGGGCCATAACGCGCGAATGTTTATACCCGGCAAAGCGGCAAAATGGTACCGGCCCGATCAAAAAATGAAAGCGCGACGGGAAGGAGTGAAAACACTGCCTGCCGAAACGGTGGACTGGATGAACAACTCTTTAGCGGTGAAAGTATTTCCCGAGCCCGACCCGGCATACATCCCTGATGCCGACATACTCATCGCCAGCGCATGGCAGACCGCAGAACTTGCCGCCACGTTTCCAGCAAGCAAAGGAAAACCCTTTTACTTTGTACAACATTATGAAAGCTTGTGGACGCGTGACAAAAGCAGTGCGGCAAAAACTTATGACCTGCCAACGCAAACCCTGGCGATCTCCACCTGGCTAAAAGATATCCTCAAAGAAAAACACGGTAAGACCGCAGAGGTGCTGGTCACGCCAGTGGACCATGACATTTTTTTCTGTGACACCAAACAATGGAACACCCCACGGCGTGTCTGCTTGCTCCACCACGATTATGACTGGAAGGGTTATATCGAAGGCATAGAAACGATCCGCAAAGTCAAATTGCAGGGGAAAAATGTTGAACTGGTCGTGTTCGGTGGAAAAACTAAAAACCCGGCCCCGTTATTTGAGTCGGCAGGATTCGAGTTCGAGTACCACTATCGTCCAAACCCTGAACGCTTACGGGGAATTTACAGTTCCTGCGATATTTTTTTATGCCCCAGCTGGTATGAAGGACTCGGCATGCCCGCCATGGAGGCCATGGCCTGCAGGTCGGCTCTGGTCACAGCTGACACAGGGGGATGCCTTGACTATGCCATCGACGGCGAAACAGCGCTTGTTTCTCCCGCCCGGGATGTCGATGGCCTCACCAGAAATCTGATCCGCCTGCTGGATGACGAGTCACTTTTAAAATCCATTTCCGAAAACGGGTACCGAAAAATCTCCGAGTTCAACTGGCAAGACAACTGCGAACGATTGCAGAATATTTTTAAAACCGCTTTAACAAACAGGAAATAAAATAATCAAATAAGTACCCGCTATAACCAGCCAAGTGGAAAACCATTGAAAAAAATAACCGCCATAATAGTCAACTGGAACGACAAGGATATGATCGGAGATTGTATCCAATCCATTCTTGATCAGGATCGGCCCGACATTGACATTATCGTGAGCGATAACGGGTCGGATGACGGCTCGGTCGATTCCATCCGCGAGCAATTTCCATCCGTTCAGATTATAGAGAATGAAAAAAATATCGGATTCGATTCAGCCGTTAACAGGGGTTTATCAGATTTAAATCAATGCGATAGCTAAAATTATGGAAAATTTAGGCCAATGAGCCTAAATTACAGTTAAAAAGAGGGTATCGAACTTGGTCTGCCATAGGGGGTGGGTGCAATGTTTTTTCCCGTAACGATTTATGGGCCCGATGGAAAAATTAAAAAAGTCCTCTCTCCAAAAACACTTGAAAAAAGACATTGGAGCAAATTCAATAAGACGGACAGGAACCGCTCATTTTCCAGAAAGGCGAAAAAGGATGTTCCTCAACAGTTAAAGGAAAAACTGGATTTGTATTTTTTTAAATTGGATGAAAGAAATTACCATTAAGACCGAGGTCATTATTCATGCTGGGAGCGGTAAAAACAGCCGAAACCAGTTTGAGGGAGACGCTGGCAAAAGACAATATCCTGCGTCCTATAGTTCCCGCCTGTCCTGCCTCATATAATTATTATATTCCCTCCATTGTCAGAATACCTCCATATTTCAAGTCAATTTCTCATAAATTTTCAGCATCGCCTCAGCATTTCGCTCCTGCGAAAACTGTTCAGCCAATGCACGAGCCGATTGACTCATCGGCTCCCTCACCTCTGGATCCATTAAATAATCTATGGCCTCGGCTATGGCTTTGGCGTCTGACGGTTCCGCTAAAACAATTCCATCTTTTTTCGGTGTGATTATCTCCGCCGCGCCACAGTTCCGGCTTGTGATTATCGGGAGACCTGAGGCCAGGGCTTCCAAATTGGCATTGCCAAAAGGTTCATAAATAGACGGCAGAGCAAACAGGTCGGCGGAGGCATACAGTGTTTCAATCTCATCAATGGGATCAAGATAAATTATTTTTTTCCGATTCTCGTCCGAAGCGAAACTCAAATACCGTTCCCATTTTCCTTTTCCTACAAGAACTAGTCGCCAGTTTTTCCGTTTCAGATACTGCACGGATTTAATCAGGTACTCCAGGCCCTTGCGCTCGAATCCAGACCCCACAAATAACACCATCACCTCGTCATCCGAAATACCCAGCCGTTTGCGAACCTCACTGCGATAACGGCTTTTATTATCCGGGTGGAATCGATCCAGCCGTACTCCGTTATAAACCACCTCTATCCTGTCTTCCGGAAGTTCGTAGTGTTTTAAAATATCCCTCTTCACCATCTCGGAAATGGCGATAATTTTTTTACATTGTCCGTTTTCAAAAATGGCCTTCTCCAGCTTCAGAACCAACTGGTGAAACAGATTAAATCTGAACGAGAGCCTTTTAGCAGAGGGTAAATAATCAGCCCGCCTCTCCAGCCATTCGCGGTGGCACCCATCGCCTGCCCGGTACACGTCCTGAAACCATGTTCGCTCGTGGCTTTGTACGATATCGAACGAATCAGCGCGCACCGCCCGAGCGGCAAAAGAGGCAAATGACAGGGTTCTTAAAAATGAATTCAGCTTTATCGCGCGTACCGGGTGGACCTTGATATTGGGATGGTCAGAAGATGACCACTGATTGGCGAAGATGTGGATGTCATGCCCGGCATTGGCAAGGTGCGTGATGTACTCAGAGACAAATTGCTCAGCCCCACCATAGTTGACATATTTTTGTCTTATGACAGCAATTTTCATAACAGGCCGGAAAGTTTATAGTGTCCGATTATTTTTTTGAAGAAGAGATCACTTCTTCATATACGGCTATAGTTTCTTCCATCATTTTATCCACAGTGAGTTCCTTTCTGCAAAAGGACCACGCGTTTTCAACCAGTCGATTCGCGAGCTCCGGGTCCTTGATCAATTTCAGCACTCCTTCGGCAATGCCCGACGCGCTTTTCGGTTCAATCAAAATCCCACGATCACCATTTCCAAAAAGTTCGGGAATGGAAGCTATCTTTGTGGCGACCATCGGCGTCTTCATGGCAAAGGCCTGAGGTATCACCTGCGGCGTACCCTCGCCAGTAAAAGAAGCCAAGACCTGGACGTTTAACGCCGCCATGATTTCGGGGACATCCTCTCTATGACCGAGAAGGGTCACACTGTCCTCCAGGCCCGCCGCTTTGGCTTTAGATTTTATCTGCTCGAAACCCGGGCCATCGCCCACAATCACAAACCGGGCATCAGGAATTTGTTGCATGATTAACGGGATCGCCTCAAGAAAATAGTCATGCCCTTTCCATCCACGAATGACACCAATTTTTCCGATAAGAGGCTGGTCGGGCTTAACCTTCAGCTCTTCGCGAATTTCCCTTCCAGAAATTGATGAATTGAATCTGCACAGGTCCACTCCAGCGGGAATGGATATCACTTTATTCGGATCGACACAGCGGACTCCCTTGACAATATCAGAGATCGCATCGCCGCTGGTCAGGATTCGTTCAGGGATACGGGAATATATAAGATGGTTGGGGAAAAAATCCTTCACCGGCAGGGACACATGCCGGGTGCGCACAACAGGAACACCCGCAAACTTGCCAGCGATACCGCCAAGCCAACTGTCAACGGAACTGTGAGTATGGATGATATCGGGGCTGATCTCGCCAATATACCGGTAGAGAGCGATGAATGCTCCCGGACTCAACGTCCTTTCCATGGCAAGGGAAATACAGTTGAAACGCGAATCTGTGAGCGACCGGCAACGTTCTTCCAGTGGACTGCCCTCCCTGCAAGCTATGGAAACCCTGTGGCCTCGTTCAAGAAGTAGGGACGTCTCCTGAAATACGCGAATTTCCTGCCCACCCCATCCGGCGGCGGCTTCAGTATGGAGTATGTGGAGCGGATTCAAGGTAGGAGCTCGGATCAAACAGGGTGAACGATCAGTTGCAAGTGGTCGGTAAATAATCTAGCATATCACTGCAAACAAGTCGAATCACAAGACAATCTCTCATCCCCAAGCGCGCACTTTCACCATGCGATCCCGAATCACCTAATTTATTTCCATGAGCCATTCAGAATCCAAAAACAGCCCGGCCGCAGTCATCTCTTTTGAAGGCCAACCGGAAGAACTAAGAGCTTGTCTGCATGCCCTGACAGGTTGGGTTTCGCCGGTCATTGTTGTCCATTCTGAAAGTGACGAGAGCGTAAAACAAATCGCCGAAGAATTTAAGGCATCAACGTTTGTTTGCCCCGATCCGGACATAAATTCCCGCTGGGGTTCCGGATTGAACCTGATAAACAACCGCTGGGCTCTACTCATCCGTTCCAATGAAGTCGTTACCGGTCAATTGAGAAAAACAGTTATGGAGAAGTCAAACAGCACGGGGGACACTCCCTGCCAATTTCCACTCCCGCTAACCACAGTTTTCCTTAAAAAAAGATTGAAGTACTCGCTGGACTGGCACGACTCTCAGCCATCCTGCCTGGTCTACCTTTCCCAAAATTCAAACGATCATGGCACGCTTCCAAAAAAATATGCGCCGTTTGATGGAGAACTGATTCGCTATGGAGAAAACACTCTTTCCGATTGCGAAAATACTGTGATTAGAAAAGCAGATGAAAGGGCCGCTCGTCTGGCACAAAACAAACCGACCTTCTCTTTTCGCTCTCTTTTTATTCGCGCTGTTATTTCCTCCATGAAGATTTTTGGCGGAGCCTGCTTTTCCAGGAAAGGATTCAAGGAAGGTTTCGAAGGAATCGTTTTCGCTGTATGCGATGCTCATGCGGAACTCCTCGGATATCTACGTTATTACGAACTATACGTTCGCGAAGGAAAACTCCTGCGTGACAATCTGCCATCCCTTAAAAATATTCTGGTGATAAAGCTCCGTGACATTGGCGACAACATATTATGCACTCCCCTGATTCATAATTTGAAACAGCATCTGCCGGATGCCTCGATTTCAGTGCTGACCTGGTCTTACTCTAAACCGGTATTTGAGCAAAACCCGCATATCGACCGTCTATTCGATCTTCCCAAAGATCCCTCTTCAACAGACATCAACAAGCTATGCAAAGAGTTCAGTTCAATGAACTTTGATCTGGTGATGAACACTCATAGCGG
>CAJWQP010000111.1 GCA_913045445.1 uncultured Nitrospina sp.
AGTTATGCAGAAAGTAATTAGAAACAACTATTTCCTGAAAAATAGTAATAATTAAAGCTAAAGTTTTATTAAAGTCAGCCGTTACGAAGTACGCGGGGAGTGTTACTTGTCGCCCTATGAACAGCAATAATATATATCTCCTGTTATTTCAATAGTTTGAGTCGAATGCGCTGTTTGGTCACTTTATAGAAGGTGTTATAAGGAATAATATCATGGATGCTCAGGCGTTAGGCCCAGTAGAAAAACTTCCCAATCAGGTATCGCAAGGGGTTTCTTCGGCAGAAAGTAAAGTCCCCTCTGGCGGCTCAAAAAGTGGAGCCCAGACCGATACGGTTTCATTGTCTCAGCGTGGACAAGCCGCGGTCAGTCAACAGGTTGAAAATAGCGGGGGCAATGGGACGGGTTCTGAGTTGCGAAAAGTCGATGTGACAGAAGACAATAAAGTGGTTGTCAAGATCGTCGATGGTCGACTCAGGAAGTAGTCCGCCAGATCCCAAAAGAAGAAGTCCGCCTCAGACAGGCCATTCAGGAAAATGTAGATAACTTAACAGATTCCGGAAGTGGCGAGCATGTAGATACCAGTATCTAACAGGAGGTCGTGATGGATGTTTCCAGCTTAGGAAATTATACGGCCGCCAGTCGTTTTGCCGCTGAAGGCGCGGTCGACGAAACTCTTAGAAACGAAATTTCAAAAAGACGGTCCCTGGGTTCCCAGGTTCTGGTTATACCTGGTGGGCAGAGGAGCCTGATTATGCCGCCCATGCCGACCGATGAGATGGATCAGGATGGCAACCCTGTTCAGGAGTTCGATCAGGAAACAGGAGTCAATATCAATTTAAAAGTCTGATAAAATTAGCGGGGCTGGAAGTTCCCCACCCAATTGGAGCGCAAATGGATCGATCCTGTCGCGGAGCACCCGCCGGGTCAGAATGGATTCAGGGGCGCTCTTCGTGTTTATAGCGCGCAAAATTCTTTCCACTCTGAAGCGCAGGAATGTTCTGCTACGAAAACATCTTATGACTAACGCAGGGATTTCATGAAGCGTGAGGTGATTTCTTCAGGGGTATGGTGCACCCGCCCGGTGGCTTTGTCGAAAGAGGGTTCGACCTTGATGAGCAAAAATGACGGTCCTTCCCTACCTATCAGTTCCTGAAAAGCGGGTTTGATCTGTTCTTTTTCGGTGACTCTTTTTATGTGGGTGTATCCAACGCTTTTCGCAACTTCCTCCAAGGCCACCGAATTGGACAGAGTTCCCTGTCTTCCCGTCGATTCGTAAACTTCGTTGTCTATGACGATGTGCAGAAGGTTTCGGGGTGCGGCGGCGCCAATCATAGCCAGAGTCCCCATTGACATAAGAACATTTCCATCGCCATCCATGATAAAGGTTTTCTGATCAGGACGACTGAGGGCGACCCCTAGCCCTATTGAAGACGCAAGACCCATGGACCCGATCATATAGAAATTTCCCTCCCGGTCCTTGAGGTTAAACGATTCGCGGCAGATGAATCCGTTGGCGTGAATAACCGGTTCATCGGTCAGGAGCGGAATAATTTCTTTAAACGCATCAGTGCCCTTCATCAAAAAATCCTTTCCCTACCAGTAAAGTGTATGGAAGGCCCTCGTTAATTTTCTGGAGTGCCTTGTCGAGAGACGCTTCATAATTATCCGCTGATATAACCGAATATTCCATGCCGATGGTTTGCAACAGTTTCTGGTTGATCTCTCCCATGATGATATGTTCCGGCGCGTCCTTCCCACCCTCGCCCCGCCAACTCATGACGACAAGCGCGGGAATTCTGTATATAAGGTTGAGAGAAGTAAAAGCGTTGAGGCAGTAACCCAGACCCGAGTTTTGCATGAGTAGAACAGGGCGCTTGCCTGCAAGATAAGCTCCGGCACATAGGCCAACAGCCGCGTCTTCTCTCACTGCGGGGTAATAGGGTGTTTGTGGGTCATCGTCAAGAATACGAATTAACCCCGATAGAAGAGAACAGGGGACACCTGCGTAAAAGTTGAACCCTTTATTCGAAAGTAATTCTGAGAAAATTTTTGAAGATAACATGAAAGGTTTTTAAATACCCCTGATAATTCGATAATTTTTTTTGGGCAACTCGCAGGCCCTCCTTTCATGAGGACCGCTCATGGCCAAAACCAAATTTCAGAGACTTCCCTTTGTAAAATTACCAGTTTTCAACATGACGTTCACCGCCATACTTGTTTTGCAATTCATGAACAAGTTTAACGTATTCCTTGATGCCATCCAGACCTTTGAACTCAACTCCCAAATCACGTGCGGCCTGATTTGACATGGCGACACCTTCTTCACCCATGACCCCCTCAACCTCTCCGAAAGAATCAACGATCTCAGAAATCATTCGGCCCAGTTCAAGGTTATGAATGTGCCCATCTATCAGGTGATAAATTTTACCGGAGGCTTCTTTGTTTCCTAGCACCTTTATAACCGCCTGGCACACAGCATCTACGGAAACGTATTTGGTGCTTCCTTTGACATCGATATTATAGTTGGTTGCAAGGAAATCCACCGTCTGGAACCATTCGGATTTTGGGAGGTCGGGTCGCACACCATAAATAGTGACCGGACGCATTATGGATATATCAAAAGAGCGATTTCGTGCGTGAAAAAAACAAAACGATTCAATCGAAGATTTGATCGCGCCATAAAGTGAACTGGGTTGAACCGGGTGAGATTCGTCCAGCGGACTGGATTCCCCAACGTCAGGTTGAATAGATCCAAACACTGCACATGCGCTCATGAAAATCACTTGTTTGACTTTGGCGTTTTTTGCCGCTTCAAGAAGGTCAAAAGAGCCGTTTATATTTACTTTAACCAGTTCATCCGCTGTCTTGACGGGACCGGGAAAATGGGCGAGATGGATCAACACTTCAGACTCCTCCACCAATTGCTGGAGGGATTCCTTGTCCTCAAGGCCGCCAATTACATAGTCCACATCTTCGAAAGCTTTTAAATGATCAACGATGCTATTTTCCCTGATAAGCGCTTTAACACTGTTGGTACTGCCGTCCGCATTAGGAGCGGATAACAACTTTATCAGATGAGACCCGATCAACCCGGTGATCCCGGTGATAGAAATTTTCATTTTATGCTCCAATATCTTTTTGCGCAGGAGAAGGAAATAGTTTATCCAATACTACCCGCGGCATTTTTTGTGATGGATTCTTTAACGAAGACAACAAATATTTTAAACGCGATTAATCCGTAAAAGAGTCAAGTTTGTTAGTTCCAATAATAATTTTGCCTGAAACAGGAGTCCAAGGATTATGAATAACTGTTACACATTTAGTCAACCGAATTTTTAAGAATTCGCAGGCAAATGACACTTTTATAATTCAAGCATTAGCGATAGCCGCCTGCGCCGCGGCCAAAACAGCTGTAGGAACACGGAAAGGGGAACAACTCACATAATCCAGGCCCAGTTGGTGGAAAAATTGAATCGATGCCGGGTCGCCCCCATGTTCTCCGCATACCCCAATATGCAGGTTCTTATTCACAGGTCGTCCTTTTTCCACTGCTATGCGGAGCAATTCTCCAACTCCATCGGTGTCCATGGTCACAAACGGATCTGTTGGCAATAGTCCCCGTTCTATATAATGAGGAAGGAAACTTCCCGCATCGTCCCGGCTCAGCCCCAGTGCTGTTTGCGTGAGATCGTTTGTGCCGAACGAGAAAAAATCGGCTTGCCCTGCAATGTCATCGGCTGTGAGGGCCGCACGTGGTAGTTCGATCATTGTTCCTATTTTGTATTTAAGGGATACATCCGCTTTGTGGATCACCTCTTCAGCTTCTTCAACTACGAGTTCGCGAAGGGTATCAAACTCATTGACATGATTCACCAGTGGAATCATGATTTCGGGAAGCACTTTGATTTTCTTTTTTACCAGTTTACAGGCCGCTTCTATGATCGCCCGAGTCTGCATCTGATAAATTTCCGGGAAAGTGATTCCGAGACGACAACCGCGATGGCCCAGCATGGGATTCAGCTCTGTCATAACATCAATTTTCTTTTTCAGCGCAGTTGGGAAAATTTTCATTTTCCTGGCCAATATTTTAATTTCAGGAGCCGAGTGAGGGAGGAATTCATGCAAAGGCGGGTCAAGCAGTCTGATGGTGACCGGTAGTCCTTCCATGATTTTAAAAATTTCACTAAAATCAGATCGTTGGATAGGGAGCAGTCTTTTAATAGCTTTCCGTCGTACATCCACGTCATCGGAAATGATCATTTTGCGAAAAAGGGAAATGCGTTCCTTATCAAAAAACATATGTTCCGTACGACACAAGCCAATGCCCTGAGCGCCGAAATCTCTTGCCACGAGTGCATCATGAGGCGTGTCAGCATTAGCGCGAATTTTAAGAGTGCGGGCTTCCCCTGCCCAGCTCATCATACGGCTGAAAGAACTCGTGAGGCGAGGCCGGGTTAAAGGAACTTTACCTTTAAGAACCAGTCCTTGAGAGCCATCGATTGTTATCAGATCGTTCTCCTTGATAGTTTTATTGTTTAGAGTCGCTTTCTTTTTATTTATATTGACATCCAATCCGCCACAACCTGAAACACAAGGTTTACCCATGGCTCTGGCCACCACTGCCGCGTGAGAAGTCATACCTCCTCGGGCGGTTAAAATACCCTGAGCGATATTCATTCCATTAATATCTTCCGGCGATGTCTCCATTCGGACGAGAATTACCTTCTCCTTTTTCTGGGCGAGGTTCAACGCATTTTTTGGGGTGAATACGATCTTGCCCGTAGCCGCTCCCGGTGATGCGCCCAGGCCTTTTGCCAGGGTGTGTGTTTTGATTTTAGGGTCGATCATAGGATGAAAAATATGATCCAGTTGATCGGCTGGAATACGCATGAGCGCTTCCTGTTTACTTATCAGGCCTTCGTTGACCATATCGACTGCAATTTTTATCGCCGCCGCCGCAGTGCGTTTGCCCGACCTTGTTTGCAACAGGTACAACTTCCCATTCTCAATGGTGAACTCGATGTCCTGCATATCTTTGTAGTTTTTTTCAAGTTTTTGGAAAACTCTTTCCAGAGACTTGAAAGATTTGGGCATCTCTTGTTGCAGGTTCTCAATATTAAGAGGCGTGCGCGTTCCAGCGACAATGTCCTCACCCTGAGAATTGATCATATATTCACCGTAAAACTTTTTCTCCCCCGTGGCCGGGTTACGGGTGAATGCGACCCCCGTGGCCGAGGTTTCCCCCATATTACCGAACACCATGGCTTGAATATTTACGGCCGTTCCCAGATCATGTGGGATGTTGTTAATTTCCCGATAAGTTACCGCCCGGTCAGTATTCCAAGAGTTGAATACGGCTTTGATGGTCTGTCGAAGCTGTGAGCGCGGGTCATCGGTAAAATTTTTCCCGGTAAATTTTTTGACGATATTTTTGTATTTACGGATAATAGATTTAATATCCGCAATTTCCAGATCCGTATCAAACTTGATTTTGCGAAGAGTCTTTTGTTTGATGAGAACCGATTCAAATTTATTCGATTCGATTCCCAAAACCACATTGCCAAACATGGATATGAACCGGCGATAACAATCGAGAGCAAATCTTTCATTGAGAGTGTTTTTGGCAAGACAGTTAATAGAGTTGTCGTTTAATCCAAGGTTGAGGACGGTATCCATCATCCCCGGCATTGAAACTTTCGCACCCGACCGCACTGAAACCAGGAGAGGTTGAGTTCGG
>CAJWQP010000112.1 GCA_913045445.1 uncultured Nitrospina sp.
TTTTTCTCCTTGGCTTTTTCCAGTGTTTTGACCACTCTGTCAAAAGGAACCCACGCGTTCATCATTTGCTTATCATTCTCTCAGAAAGATAATTTTTCATCCCTTCAATTGATCCGCAGACGTGATTACAAATCGCGAATAAACCAGATAACCCGCGAATAAATTTGAGCCAATAGCGGTGACGCATATAAAAATATCCATACGACCGATCAACGCCATCAAAAACAGGAAATAAGTGAAGTCCCTGTTAGCCAGTTTATCGCTCAAATTATTTTTATTTTTTGCGCCTGATACGTTACTCGAAGCCTTTTCCTTTTCATCGATAATAGTTGAACTCATGAAAAGGAATGAAATCAGGCTTCCCAAGACAGCCAAAGCGCCAAGAATTTTGTAAATGCTTTGTCCGGTGAATTGATACAACCCCATACCAATTGCGAAAAAGACAGCAAAATGCACCAGATTATCGCAAAGAATATCCAGCTTCCCCCCTATTTTTGATTCCATGAATTTCAGCCGCGCGATTTCCCCATCCGTGCAATCGATCCAGGCAGAGAGCAAGAGCAGTCCTGCTCCCATGATGCTATTTTCATAAGTCCCTTGAAAAAAACAGGCCGCCGAGATCAAGCCTATAACGAGGCTCAGCAGAGTGATCATGTTGGGGCTGAGAGGGGTCTGTAAAAAAATTCTGGTGAATTGACGAGAAAAAAAACGAGTGACCGTTCTATCCATAAAACTGTCATTGCTGAGTCCACTACCCTTTAAAAGATGCTCGTGTTGAGCAGGAAAATCCTGTGGCTGTCTCAGCCGCCTGCCTTTCTCTCCCGGCAAAAAAGCTGTGCGTGATTCTTGACCACCAACCGGTTGAGTCAAAGGTATTTCGTTCCCGAGAGTTATTTGATTGAGGGTTTCTTCAATAGATTCGCGTTCGAAATATTGCAGGGTAGTTTCACTATTGCTGACCATAGAATTTATACCAACTTCTATTTCCTGTCTGGTGTAGAGCGCATTACCATTGACGACCAGAACAGGATTATTCTCAGCGGATTTAATCACCTCGCTAACATCAGTTATCCATTTTAACTTAATGGATATCCTTTTTTCTTCACAGAGTCGCTTATAAAGCTCCGCGCCATCGACATTATCGTAAATGAGAAGCGAGTCGAGTCCGGCTCGTTGAAGGTTGATTATATTTCTCACCAGCAATGGAACTCCGCAAATTTTCTTCCAGTACCAGTCAATCGCCGCCAGTTCTGACGGTGGGCACGGCAAGACAAGAACGGCACAAACATTCCTCGAAACCGTTGGAACGGAATCCTTATGGTCGAGTTTATGCATGGCAGAGCAGGCCTTTCGGTTAAGTTTTTGCAAGGATATAAGGGTAGCCCATGATATCAACACGAATTTAGAATGTAAACTTAAGGGCACCTCTAAAAATTAAGGTCTGAGAGGCAGTTGCATTTAAAAGTTGTTTTAATCTGTGCTGCCCGAGGTGCCCTTAAGATACGGTCACACCCCATACCTGAACTTACCAGTGAGCTGTTACCAAGCCATGATTTTATAAATGTTTTAAGATTTAAACCTAGCTGGATTCCAGCGAGAAAATTATTCGCTGGTTTCCCGAACTAATGAGCCGAGAATTTTTCTTTTGACCATATACATGCTGAAAGCAAAAACATTAGATCCGATACCAGCCAGCCACAGAAACCAGCCCAGCTTATCTACAACAGCAAATATAAAAATAATATAAATAAAATTTCTACTTGCCAAAATCTGGATAACATCATAAATCGGAGTATTTTTAAAAAACGATCCCTTACCCCCTTTGGGAAAATAAATAAGGTAAAAAATCGAGCTTCCGCCCAGAGCGAGCATAAGAAAAGGAATCATCGCCTGGGCCAGGCCTTGTGAATGAGCCGTTCCAAACATTAACCCGACAAAGATAAAAACATTGATGATGTTGTCACAGGCTGTATCCAGTTTTTCACCGAAGTCCGATTCCATAAACTTGAGCCGGGCAACATCGCCGTCACAACAATCCCAAACCGCCGTTGCCGCCAGTAGCAGGCCACCCATTAAACCGCTCCAATAGTTTCCCTGCGCGAACAAAATCCCAGCCGCCAAACCAATCACCAGTCCAAATAATGTTATCTGATTTGGGGTGAAGGAAGTTCGAACCAGAAAAGAGGATATTTTGATGGAAAAAAAGGAGTTGACCCAAATGTCCATAATCTGCCTGTAGTGCAACTTGTGCTCATTGAGCAACGCTTTTTCAACAGTCCGGGCAGATTGCGAGTCCTCCACTTTTTGCCGATAAAGCCATGGGCCGGGTTGTGTGATCCGGGTCACCGGTTTTTCGAAAGTCCCAGAACGCAAATAATGGCCTACGCTGGAAGGAGGAAGCAGGTAAATGCCATCTGAATAACCAGACTCAACAGATAAACCCGCAATATCGCCTTTCTCAAGCCCCTGAGTTGAAGCGATGAAATCTTTAATCAGTCCGGAGGTTGTCACCAAATTACTTTCAACAAGCAAAACGTCATCTATTTCTGAAGGCAATTCAATCGAATTAAATTCTTCCTCTACAGGCTCCTTGCTCAGATCGTTCCATTGAAATTTGCTGTTAAACCGGGCGTCATTTTTGATATCCGGCTCCACCCAGTATTTATCAGAAGCTGGAATATCCTGAGCAATGATAATAAAATTTTCAATACCCACCCTTTGCAAGGAAAAGATCAGTCGTTTAAACACATAAAGTCCGGCAATATTGTGTCTGAACAAAAACCGTGTTCCTTCTTTTGAAGGAACGACTCTTAGGACGGCTGTTTTAGGGGCGGTCATTATTAAGCCTTATTGCTATTGTTTGCTCAGTTGATTGTAGATGGGGCTGTAGACGAATGTCGCAAGTATGGTAAGTTTACTTTTGGTGATAGTTATCGGAAACGGATAATAGGGAGCCGCCTCTTTCACTGCCTTGATAGCGGCCATATCAAGAATCTCGACACCCGAATTATCGACCACCTGGACACCGACAAGGTTCCCCTCTCTCGAAATTTGAAACCTTAGCGATACCTGCCCGCTCACTCCCTTTTGAGCCGCTTGAGCGGGATAGGTCCAGACGCGCTGGATTTGATGTTTAATACGATTGAAGTAGGAAACATATTTGGCCTCTGTCGTGTCTAGCGAAATAGGTTCATCGTCATCAAAATCGTCTTCATCTGGAGTTTGAGTATCCTGCATGGCGTATTTTTCAGCATCGAATCCATCAAGCATGGATAGAACCCCTCGCGAGCCCAATTTTTGTGAAACCGTCTGCTGATCTTTTTTTTCAGCGACTTCCGGGGCAAGAGTCCCTCTGTCTGAAAGTGGCAGAGGCTTATATTTGCTGACTGCTTTCTGCTTCGACTGGGCGGCCAATTTTTTGGATTCTGCCTGTGCTTTAGCGAGCTGAGTCATTTGCGGTTTGCCACTGGCTTGCGGAGCTACCGTTTTTTTCCGGCGATATTTTTTTTGTACCGATGGCTTTTTGTTTGCATGTGCCCTGCTATCCGCGCTGGCGAGTAGTTCTGATGGTTTCTTTCTTTTTTTCTCCACCTTTTTTGGTTTCGGAGCATCAACGATGGTTCCTTTTTTTCCAAACGAATCAGGTTTTTTAGTTTCAACATATTTTATCTTGATGGGCGGAGGCGCCAGCGGACCTTTCGATATTGCAGGAGCAAGCAATTGAAAAACAATCACCAAAGCGTGGATCAAAAAAGCAATGAGTATGAAGTTGTCTAATCTGGTTTGCTTGAGCAGACTACCCTGATTCCAGAATTCTTTCTGGGAAAAGTGGGCCAGATGATTTAACTTTTGGGTTTCATTGATTGCCATGAATTTTTTCGAGTGACAGCCTGCTTTCTACTGTAAGAGCATCGCACTTTTTGGAATACCAGGAAAGCGCATGCTTTCCTTTTTCGGAATTGTGTGCGGATGGAACATACTGGTTTCCATCGGGGAAAGGCATATATTCCATTTTGAGCGATTGGTAAACCGAGTTGATGTAGGCTGGAAAATCTTCATACATTCCTATGCTTGCTTTAAGTCCGGGCATCGCCTTTTCACGAAAACTGAGCAACTCTTCACCAAAAGGATGAATGCGCGTCAGGCCCTCTTCTCCATATTGAGTCTCGGCATAATGAGAGAGCGCTTCAAAATCTTCCCAATCCTCAAGGGCATCCACATCAGAAACAAATGCCGGATCGCTGTGGAATTTTGTAGTGAACTCGGTATCCAGCAATATCGAAACCGCACGATGAAAATTATCTCTGTGCATTCCAAACTGGTACTTGTCCTGTTTACGGAATTGCTTTAGATCGGATCTGAAATGCAGTGCGTGGTATGCCATCACAGGCAGTAACTTAAACACTCTTGACGGCATGGACATGATTTGCCTGATCCCCGCTTTAACTACATTCCCGTCTTTCCTCGTTGAATGCAGATGGTCGATGATACCCGGATCCACCGCAGAAAGATTGATAGGGTATACATTGGGTTCCTTGACCTCATGCAATTCGTTTGTTTCTTCGCACAAAGCGCGATAATGATAATTGCGCTGGACAAATTCGCTTTCCGGGTCTTCTTTATAATTGGGAAACATCATCTGTCTGGAGTTGAGCCAGAGGATCAGATTGTGGTTCCGGATGTCATCATCTTGCAGGATTTTTTCAATATCAAACATAAAAGGCAGGTCGCCGGGTTGAAACAAAACCAATTCATCCGGCTCCAGGTCCAGCCGACTTTGCCCCAGTTGCATGGTGTTAAACAGGTTCAATTTGTCCGGGTCTTCCTGAACAAATGAGATGTCCTTCCCCTGTGTGCCCACGGTCTCCAAAAAAGCGTTGGCAACCCGCTCAACTTCTTCTGAACCGACAATGACAATTTTCTTGAGACTGGAAGTCAGCAGGTTTCCCAGGGCATAACACATCACAGGAATACCGTTGATAAGGAAGAGAAACTTAAGGCGGTCTATCGGGTCATCCGCCGCCCGCAAGATAAGATGGCTGATTCCCTTCTTGCCGGATGCAATCTCACGTTCAGCTTTTGCTATCGCTGTGGCGTCCGCTTTTTTACGCGAGGGATGTCGATCATGGCTGAAACTTAAGATACACTTATCAATATCCGCGCGATGTCTGATGCCGTTCATGAGAAAACCTTCAAAATATACCAGCCCGCCTACCGTCACCGACCGAGGCATGTTGCACAAAAACGCTTTTGTAACAAGGGCTAAGCTAAGTTTTGGCACACCCCGAAAAGCGGTAACAACCCGTGATCCTTATGTCGGAATTGTACCAGAAAAACCCCAAAGGACGAAACGGTCAAAATATATCCCCTTTTTTTTGTTCTGCCAAAAGCAGGCACCTGAATCTGGCGGGACAAATTCACTTGACGTGGAATTTTTTTTGGCCTTACAATTAGAGATAAACACTAATTTATAAGGATTTATTCATGGGCGACCATTCCCATATCATAGAACTGATAGACCAGATCCTAGAGGAAACGGCAGACAAGCCCAATCTCCAGGAGAAGATATTCGATTTGAGGGATG
>CAJWQP010000113.1 GCA_913045445.1 uncultured Nitrospina sp.
GCTCTGATGGAGTATATGGATCGATTGAGAACCTAACTAATCAACTAAAAATATTTTATGATGGTCGCTTGAAACCTAAAAAGGGAATGCCATGAAATTCAAGATTGTTTTGGAACCCAGTGATAAAGGTGGCTTCACAACCCATGTTCCGGCTCTTCCGGGTTGCATCAGCGAGGGGAATTCGGAAGAAGAAGCCATGCGAAATATCAAGGAAGCGATTGAGCTTTACCTGGAATCTGCTCAAGACGAAGTTGCCGATAGCAAAAGGGCTATTGTAAAAGAACTGGTATTGTGAGCAAAATCCCCTCTCTCTCCATATGATCGAATTATAAAAGCACTGCAACGGGATGGATGGACTTTCGTCTGACAAAAAGGAGGTCACATTCGTCTGGGAAAAAGACTCGAAACTGAACTACTGAAAATCACTGTCCCCGCTCATAAGCCTGTAAAAAAATCCACTCTTTCAAAAATTATCAAACAAGCCAAGCTGGACTTGGAAATATTCCTTAAGTTGGTTTAAAATCCCAGTTTTTTTAAAAGAGAAAGGAGCCTTATGTAGTAGACAACTATACAAACGCCATTATGACCGTTATTGCAGTAAGTCTGTTTGTTATCGCATTCCATCCGTTACTGATACCGGAACCTGTAAACGCATTCGACGCCACCAAACCTTCTAAAGTTCAACAACAAGTGTTTATCGGGTTAGACAAAGTTTCGCGCTCTCTGGATAAAATAGCTGAAGCGATCAGAACCCACAAATAAACTAAATATAAGGAAGGTCGGATTTTTCAACAATCGGCTAAGGCTTTTCGTGAGTGTCTACTTCCATCAACGGTTTGAGATGTTTCCAAACGGTTTGCGCTACGATGGAGTAGCCCGGCCCTATAGGGTGAAGTCCGTCAGGTTGAGTGTATTCTTTTTGTCCGGCGACGCCTTCCAGAAAAAAAGGTAACAGTGGCAACTGATGCTTTTCCGCCAAGCGGCTATATATTTTCTCGAATCCTACCGTATACTCCTCACCATAATTGGGCGGTATCTTCATTCCCGTCAACAATACTTTTGCCCCACCCTTTGCGCACACATTAATAATCCGGCCCAGATTAGACTCCATTTCTTCAAGTGAAAGCCCGCGCAAACCATCATTCGCTCCCAGTTCCAGGACCACTATTTTCGGATTGTGTTTCATTAGCCAGTTTATGCGACGAACTCCACCTGCGGTGGTATCGCCACTCATTCCCCCATTGATTACTTCATGAGGATATCCATTCTTACGAACGATATCCTGAAGCTTGGAGGGATAACTCTGGGCATCGGACACGCCAAATCCTGCGGTGAGACTGTCTCCAAAAGCGAGAATCACCGGAGCCCCCCCTTCTCCCCAGGCATGGGAAAATGGATTAAACAAAAACACCATCCAGAACAGGAACGGTATAATGAAATGAAATTTTTTGCGGGTAAGCACGACATAACGTATATTCATAAGCCTGCGTCAAACAACAAAGGAACTCTGCCTTGATTCAAATCAACGGACTGAACAAATCTCTTCATGGCGGTGGACACCGGGTTGACATTCTTAACGATATCAACCTCACCATTCCCACCGGACAATTTGTTGCTATCACCGGCGCTTCAGGTAGCGGCAAAACAACCCTCCTCAGCCTGATGGCCGGGCTGGACGCTCCCACCGATGGAACCATTTTGATCGACGAACAGGATATCACGAAATTCAATGAAGATGAACTGGCAGAACTGCGCGGTCAACGTTTCGGATTTATCTTTCAAAATTTCCACCTCATACCTACATTGACCGCGCTGGAAAATGTTGCTCTTGCCGCAGAACTCAACAGCGCCAATGGATCACAAAAGAAATCCGCTGAACTCCTCGACGCAGTGGGGCTCACTGATCGGTTTCATCACTATCCGGCTCAACTTTCCGGCGGCGAACAACAACGACTTTGTCTTGCCCGGGCTTTTGTCAATGAACCGGATATCGTGCTGGCCGATGAACCTACGGGCAACCTTGATTCCAAAAACAGCAAACATATCCTTGGGCTGATGATTGATTTGCACCAGAAAAAAAATGCTACCGTGGTGCTGGTCACTCATGAATCCGATGTCGCTGAAAAAGCTGAACGCACCCTCGTCATGGGTGATGGAAAAATAATCGAAGACTCCATGCCCACCGCACCATGAAAACCGGACAGCTCACAACCTCGCAATTGTTCTCACTGGCCCTGGCAGAATCAAGAGGCGCATGGCGGCGGTTTCTGTTTTTCATTATATGCATCGCTGTTGGCGTTGGCGCGGTGATGACGGTTAAAAGTTTTTCCAACCTCATCAACACCGCCATCCAGGAAGAATCTAAAGGACTGCTGGCCGCAGACATTGAGATCAAGGGAAGCTGGGAACAAAGCCCGGAGGACATAAAAATTCAGCAAAACCTTTTACCTCCAGAAACTCAATTCCTGTCTGTCAAGGAACTGCACGCGATGGCCCAGTACCCGCAACTCGATGGGACCAAGGCATCGTTGCTGGTGGAACTAAAAACTGTCCCGTCTCAAGCTCCTTTTTACCCTATGTACGGGATTCTTAAATTGAATCCACCACAATCGCTCAATGCAATGTTGTCTGATCACGGAGCGGTGGTCGACCCCGCGTTTCTACTACGGACAAATCTTAAAACAGGCGACTCCTTTCAACTGGGGGAAATTAGAGTTCGTATCAACGGAACCGTTATCAAAGAACCCGACCGCATTACGAGGGCTTTTAGCATTGGACCTCGCGTCTTCGTTTCTCGGCTCACACTTAAGAAAACCGATCTTGTCCAAACAGGAAGCCGTATCAAACACCGCACGTTGATCCAATTACCAGACACTATGGAGTTGGAAAAAGCTTTGGTCCTTCTCGAACACGGACTCACAGACAAAACGGTGAAACTTCGCACATATAAAGATATGGAATCCTCTATCAGCAAATCGATTGAACGCATGGGACAGTACCTTGGAGCAGTAGCAGTCATCGCACTGCTCATGGGTGGGATAGGGGTCGCGATGATTATTCGTACGTTCATGGCGCAGAAACTGGACACCATCGCCATATTGAATTGTCTTGGAGCTCATGCGCACACTATTGTAAAAATATATTTCCTGCAATCGCTGTTACTCGGATTGTGCGGCAGTATTGTCGGAGTCGCCCTTGGTTACGGGCTCCAGTTTCTATTACCCGCAAAACTTTCAGGACTGATCGACCTCGATCTTGAACCTGTATTTTATTGGGGACCCGCTTTGCATTCACTCGCCCTGGGAGTCATCATCACTCTCCTGTTTTGTTTATGGCCGCTACGGCGTGCCGGAAAAATCAAGCCTCTGCGTTTGTTCTGCCGCAACTTCGAGGAAGAAGAACTGTTGTCTGGAACGGTGTGGGAGCGAAGAATCGCTGGCCCGCTCTCTGCTCTTGTGATGACCGGAGTCGTCATCTGGCAGGCTGGATCAGTCAGGCAAGGCCTGATATTCATCCTGGCACTGGTATTTTCAGCTTTAGTCCTTATGAGTCTGTCGGCTCTTTTAATTAAAGGCCTGCAAAAGCTTCCTCCCTCAGGAAGAATGATGCGTCGCTATGGTTTAGCCAATCTGCATCGTCCCAATAATCAGACGCGATCTATTATCACCTGCCTCGGTATGGGAATCATGCTGGTATTAACTGTCCGGCTGGTGCAAATGGATATGATTGCCATGCTCAAAGAAAACACGGAAATCAATCCGCCAAATTATTTTTTTATCGACATTCAAACAGATCAGACCGAGATGTTTATTAAAACTCTTGATCGAATCGTTCCTGAAGCCGAGAGGACCCTGACTCCGCTGATACGCACAAAGTTTTATGGCATCGATGGACGTCTGGCCAAAAACTGGCAATATGAAAATCAGCGCAAAGAAGAGTGGTTTATCACCCGCGACTTTGTGACCACTCATTCGGCGGGCGGTGAACTGCCGAAAGATAATGTAATCATTAAGGGAATCTGGTGGGATAAAGACACTTCTTTCGTTCCACAAATTTCCCTTGAAGAAGACGCGGCCAAACGATTCGGCGCAAAAATCGGTTCTCAACTCACGATGGATATCCAGGGCATCAAAGTGACCGCGCCGGTGACAAGCATTCGCAAGGTCAACTGGCGTAACATGAGAACAAACTTTTACATGATCTTCTCAACCGGAGCACTGAAAGGCGCGCCGGTCACCTATGTCTCCACCGTACACGTTCCTGAAACCAAAGAAATGGAACTTCAACACGCAGTCGTTAACGCGTTACCCAACATCACTGCCCTGTCGACCCGCGACATAGTAGACACCATTGAGGGAGTGGTCGCAAAATTGAAAACCCTGGTCGATTTTATGTCGGCGTTCACCATCCTGGCCGGGCTCATCATTCTTTCCGGTTCCATCGCGTCAACCAAGTATCGACGACTGAAAGAATCGGCTGTGCTCAAAATCCTGGGGGCAAAACGGAAAACAGTAGCAGGAATTCTGGGAGTCGAATACGCAACGGTCGGCGTATTGGCAAGTGTGGTGGGAATCGGCCTTTCTTCCGGCTTATCCTGGGCCGTAATGAAATATTTTGTCAAAGCGCCCTGGCATCCCAGACCTGAGGTGATGCTGTGGACGCTGGCATTTTCCATCGCCCTGACTACCCTCACTGGAGTCATTTCGAGCCTGGACGTTTTAAAAAATAAACCATTAAAAACGCTACGCCAGGTTGATGGCTGACGAATCTCCTTAAAAAACACTGGACAAACCGAATCAAATCTTCTCCCAAAGCATCCTAGCAGTCCTGCTTCATTGACACTTCCGCAATTCGGAAAATCCTTTCGCATGAAGAGCAATCAGTGGTTTCGAACCCACCATTTCCACTGGAGACCTGGTGGACATCATTTCCTGATTCCTTCACACTCAATCCTTCGATCAAACGGAACTCTTGATTGAAGATATCTCTCAATAGGTAATAATGATAAAGTGAAGTCTGCGTATAAATATTTCATATTAAAAAACAGGTGAAACGATGGGATATCCATACATTATTCTGGCATTGGCCGTAGGATTGGTATTACCGCTTCAAGTAGGCATCAACGCGGAACTGGCGCGACGCGTGTTGAGTCCGATGACTGCCTCATTTTTCTCTTTCGCCATAGGCACACTGGGCCTGCTGGTTTGCGCATGGATCGTGCGAGTTCCCTGGCCTGGCTGGAGCACACTGGTCACATTTCCATCATGGATGTGGTTGGGTGGATTGATCGGTGCGTTTGCCGTATTCGGAGGTGTCGTGTCCGGACCCAAAATTGGGTTTCTCGCGTTGGTTTCTCTCGTGCTGGCAGGTCAACTGATAGCGTCTCTGATTCTGGATCATAATGGATGGCTCGGCTTTCCTGTTCGGGAATTGAGCCTGGGACGAATTTCAGGCTCGATACTCCTTCTGATTGCAGTGACCCTGATCCATAAATATTAGTCGTTGCCCAACCCT
>CAJWQP010000114.1 GCA_913045445.1 uncultured Nitrospina sp.
TTTTTTACCGCTATAGGCTGGAATTAATAGATGCTACCGAAAAAGACCTGATACGATAAATTTAATCAGAGGAACAATCGAAGGCCGTTAAATAATGTACCTTGCCACAAAGGCCGCAGGCGCCAATATGGTGTCCCCACTTTGGGGCTGGTTTTCAATATCGCCTTTATTTTAAAACCTTGGGAAACATAAACACGGAAGAGGGAAACCTCTCGCCAGTTTCAGGATGCCGGACGGTTCGCTTAAGCACAAAATCGAATAGAATCGGGTTGTATTTATAGATCAGATCCAAAGCTTCCATTTCATCGCCGGTTATAAATCCGGCTCTTTCTAAACTGCCCGTCCACACAACAATATTCAACGCGGGTAAAGGATAGTCGCTACCGTTGACCAGCCGATGGTGCCATTCCTGTTTTTTCAAAAGAGTTTGCAAAGGACCATCAAACCGGTTGATTTGCGTAAGCCCGGAAATTTCTCCAAACAATAAACCTTCGTAGCGAGGCTCATTCATCATTCGCACGAACAGGTCGAAGTTTGAAATTTCATTTTGCGAGGATGCATCCAGATCCTTATTGGTTCCGTCGCTGGCGCAATGAGCCATGATGACCTTTACACCCATATCCAGCGGACGTCTCAATAGAAGAGGGTTGCCAAATTTTTCAAACGGACCGGTGTGGACCGACCCCTCGTCTCCAACATGAACCAATAGGATCATTCCCAATTCTTTCATTTTAAGATAATAGGACTCCAGCTTAGGATCCGACGGATCTATACCCATAGCGTTGGGAAGCCATTTTATAAAACGGATTCCCTGCTTTCGCCAATACTCCAGTTTGTCGATGGCATCACGCCGATGTGGATTAACCGATATCATTGGAATAAATTTCTCTGGATGCTGTTTCGCGATATTCGCAATATATTCGTTAGGGATGTACAGGTCGGTCCATTCAGGATCTTCCTTACCATCGGGTCGGTAATGTTTATCTAATCCAAGAATCATGAATTTTCCTTGATAAGGCAGGTTGTCTATGAGTTTGAGCAGACGCTTCAGATAATTCTGATCGGCGCTTTCGATATTTTCAATACCTGCGGCGTTTTTGAATATCTGGAAACGGAAATACCTTAGTGGATTTCCAAGAGACTGCATGGCGGGATTAATCCAGATTCCCGACGGGCTGTTTCCCATACCAAGAATATGCGTGTGGAAATCTATCAGCCGGGAAGGATCAATATCTGCGTAGGCTTGATTGATCAAGCGCTTTGCCATTGAGGTAAGGTTAGAATTCAATTCTCCGGGATCACCCGAAAAATTACCCCCAAGGCTGGAGTACAAATGCGAACACGAGCTTGTGACAATGAATATATGAAGAAAACCTATCAAGAGGAGGGTTGTTGATTTACTTCCCATACAACAATTTTCTCCAAGGTTACGAGTAAATAATTTTAGCTAGCGGATTTATCCTAAACTTACCACCTTATCCATCCTCATAAAATAAAAATCGGCCGCGCCCCAAAAACGAGCCCCCATAAACCTCACCACAAAATTCCGACATTTCCGGAGAGCCCGATAATTTGACTACATTTTGACTGTAGCCAATAAAAAAGCACTTGAGAAAAATCTCCCAAGTGCTTAGTTGCCCGTCAGGCAAGTCCTGCATGGTTTTTGAGCAAGTAAAATTTCTAGAAACCGGGGTGTTTTCGAGAATCGGTCCAGCGACCATCGGCTATGTTTTCACCAGATAGGTTGATGATCGCATCGACCCCATTAATTTTATCTGATGAAAGAATGCCAGATTCCTGATTCCAGGCTTGAATGTCACAATGAACCGGTATATGAAATCCTGCTGCATCTGGATTTCTGGTCAAAACCACTAATTCATGGCCTTTTTCATTTAATTTTTTAATTAATGCTTTGCCTATAAATCCTGTTCCACCCGTGATCAAAACTTTCATTATTGGCCTTCTTTCAGTATTTTTCTTTATTTAATTGGTTGGCCCAATCGTAGTATTTACGAAAGCTGCTATGTCGATGGATTTCAGGAGCAACATTTATTGCTCCCATCCCGCCTGCAACCATGCATATTTTCTTGTTTAGAGGGTGGTGTACGTACAGGGCGTGTTAGTTTAGCCAGGGGGACAAACTAAATATACTGACCAAATGAATGATGCAATCTCTCATTCCACTTGTCTACAATAGCAGCAAACTTCTCGCCATTTTGACGAACAATTTTGGGAGATCTTATCTCTTTTCTACCCAAAGCCCGAGTAACTTGTGCGATAAAGGTGGAGAACCAGAGGAAAATTAAAAATGGTGTCAGTAAGTGGCTTTATAGTGAGGCTATTGGATGGTGTAATTAGTGTTTATCTGACGGTGTTAATGCCAACCTCTAGGTCATCGCCCCATCCATCGGGCAACATTGAATTTAATTCTTTATCTCGTCGGGTTTTGGAAAGGTTTCTCATGAAGTGAGCGTTGCAGTTTAGGCATATCCAGCCTTCTCCAGAAAATATCCAGCACTCTTCCTCCACCCAATCCTGGGCTTCTTCCTTGCTTTCGTGCCATTCTCCATTCTTAAGACAGTTCTCAGCTATTCTGGTATGACATATCACCGAATATTGATCGTTTTTCTCTAAGAACATCGCAACTCCCATTTATCATTTTAAAAAATCCAGAACCCGAGTATAGCATTAAAATTATGATCACCAATAAAAATCAATCCTAGCTCTTGTATCAATTTAACCAAAAACATAATCCCAATGTTTATTTTGCTTAGAGCATTAGATTGTGGCCATCAGTTTTGCTAAAAGGCCCCATTGGCTTCGTTGTTAGTTTTGTCACTTTGGCTGACTGTTTGCCGTTTTTAAAATTCTTGATATTCTCAAAACTCTTTATCCTTAAATATCAAATAGTTAAAAAATATCTGGATATTTGTTTATAAATTTTATATATTTTCTATTCAATATTGCCTTTTATGTCTAGAAAACTAGAAATCCCCCGAAAGATAATATTAATGACCATGTAATGCATATTTAAGGAGAGGCAAAACGAAAACGAAACAAATGAAGAAGACGCGTTACACAGAGAGCCAGATCATTAAGGTCCTTAATGAGGTCGAAGGGGGTCGCAAGAATTAAGGGTAAGTGTTCATTGCGGGATACTTAAAACTTAAACATGGGATCAATGAATGAAAAACGTGGTCAAATTAGAAGATTGTCTTTCAATAGGAGAACTATCCAAGTTATCCGGGTTAGGCATTCATACGCTGAGAGTTTGGGAGAAAAGATATGGAGCTCCTATATCAAAGCGTCTCCCCTCGGGACATCGAAGATACCCAAAAGATGAAGTACCCAGATTAAGAGCCATAGCGAGGGCTCTTAAATCTGGATACCGGGCCAGTAAGGTTGTCACAAGAACTCTGGAAGAACTGCAGGGCTTGTTAAGTGTCCAGAATCTCATTGAGGATAAGCCCGAACAGCCTGATTTAACCTCTGGCCAGATATCCAGGGAACTCACCATTGAAAAGTGGATCAAGGCGATTCATCAATACGATGATGAGTTACTCAACCAGAATTTCTTCGAGCTTTGGAATAAGGAGGGCCCCTTAACCTTCATTACAGATTATGTTACCCCATTTATTGAAAGAGTCGGAAATGGCTGGGCTGATAAAGAACTCTCCATAGCTCACGAGCATTTTGTAACGGAAATACTCAGTGATTTTCTATCCTCAAAATGGAGAAATTTAAATACAAGAAAAGAAGGTAAAACAGCAGTCCTTGCCGCCTTACCAGATGAAACGCATTCGCTGGGACTTCTCATGTGTGCCGTGGTTACAAGCATGGCAGACTTTAAGGTCGTCTACCTCGGGATTAATTCTCCAATAGAAGAAATCATTAAAACCACAGAAAACAGCCAGGCACAGCTAGTTTGCCTCAGTATTTCCAGTTGTGTTGATCCTATTGATACAGAATATCATCTGAAAAAAATCCGGCAAAACTTAAGCAAAGAAATATGCATGGTCACAGGAGGACTAGGAGCAGTAGATGCTGTTCCCGAAATCCATAGACTTAACAACTTTCGCAAATACTACGACTGGATTACTCAATTAAACATACTAAGTAACTAAAAGAAGGCGAACCATGAAAGTTTTGGTCACAGGCGCTACCGGGTTCATTGGAAAAGAGCTCTTAAAGCATCTAAGTTTTGAGGGTTATGAAATAAATATATTAACTAGAAACCCCAAACAAGAACGTTCAAAGCTAGTGGTTCCCTGTAGTGTATATCATTGGAATCCCGAAAAAGAATCCCCTGACATAAAATCGCTTAAGGGTGTAAAGGCTGTCATCCATTTAGCCGGAGAAAACATAGCCAATGGCAGATGGACTCAAAAAAGAAAAGCTAATATTAAAAACTCCCGAATATTATCCACCCAAAGGTTGGTGGAAGCGATTGGAAAATTAGAACACAAACCAGATGTGTTGGTTTCTGCTTCTGGAATAGGATTTTATGGAGGTTCTGGCAACAAGTTGCTGAAAGAAGACATTCCTCCGGGGACATGCTATTTGGCAAAAGTCTGCAAGGATTGGGAAGAAGAGGTTAAAAAAGTGCAGGAGTTTGATGTTAGAGCAGTTTCAATCCGCACTGGAATGGTACTTGGAGATGAAGGAGGTGCCATAGGCAAAATGCTCCTTCCCTTCAGAATGGGATTAGGAGGAAGGTTGGGAAATGGAAATCAATGGATGAGCTGGATTCATTTAATTGATCTTGCTCGAATGTATATCCATGCTATTAAATCACCATCTATTAAGGGAGCCTATAACGCAGTCAGCCCGAATCCTATCTCTAATTCCGAATTTACTAATACTCTTGGAAAATTGCTGAATCGACCTACTTTATTGCCCATTCCAAGCTTTGTCCTTAGATTACTTTTTGGAGATATGGCCCAGGTTCTTCTAGCCAGTCAAAAAGTTTCGCCTGAAAAAATATTAGCCACTGGTTTTCTGTTTAAATATGAAAGCTTAAATTCTGCGTTAACACAAATTGTTGATGCTTCAAACCAGAGAGATGGTTTCTTCCCAAGCGAAACAAACTAATAAGGGCCTGAGGAACCCATTTTTATAAGAAAAGGAAGGTGATTATGTCAAGCATCAAACAAGAAGTCGTATTGATTGGACATGGAGGACTTCCTTCTGACTGCCCTGGAAAATTGATTCAAAAGTTTATGACTCTACATAAAAACCGCAAAGGTGGTACTGCCTCAAAACAAGAAGCAGAGCTAGAACAGACCATCAGAAAATGGCCTCGAACACCTGTTACTGATCCATATCAAGCAGGATTGGAATCTCTTGCTTCCTGCTTGAAACCTTTGCTTAATGATTCAATTTTAAGGACGGCTTATAACGAATTTTGCGAACCTTCAACTGAAGATGCAGTTAAAGAGATAGTGGATGGAGGTTTTGAGGACATAATCTTAACAACAACGATGTTCACCCC
>CAJWQP010000115.1 GCA_913045445.1 uncultured Nitrospina sp.
CCGGTTTGCCTGTCGTTTCGGTGGTGGTGCCTACTTATAACCGGGCCGAGCGGCTGGGAGAAACTTTGCGCTCTGTATTAAATCAGACCTGGCAGGATTTCGAACTCATCGTGGTCGATGACGGTTCCACTGATGATACCCGGAATGTGCTTGATTCGTTCCCCCGTGCGCAATGTATTTTAATGCCGGAAAACCACGGCGTCTCCAGAGCGCGTAACGAAGGACTGGCCCGCGCCAGAGGACGCTATATCTGTTTTCTCGATTCCGATGATTTATGGGACGAAAATAAATTACAGATCCAGATACAGTGGATGGAAGATAACACGGACTGTCAGGTGTGTTATACCGATGAGATATGGATTCGCAAGGGCGTACGAGTAAATCAGATGAACAAGCATCGCAAATACTCAGGAGATATATTCAGTTACTGTCTACCGATGTGCATTGTGAGTCCGTCTTCAGCCATGCTCCGAGCCGAACTGTTTGAAGAAGTCGGGAACTTTGATGAGTCGCTTCCGGCCTGTGAGGATTATGACTTGTGGCTGAGAATCGCTGAGAAATACCCGTTTCATTTCATCGAAGAATTCCTTATCATCAAGCAGGGAGGTCATGCTGACCAGTTGTCGCGCAGGTATTGGGGCATGGACCGGTTTCGTGTCGCCGCTTTGCAAAAACTGCTCGACCGCAATTCACTGGAAGGTGATCGTCTACAGCAAACCCGTGCGACACTACTGGAAAAATGCTCAATACTGATCCAGGGTTTTGTCAAACGCGGTAAAAAGGAAGATGAGCTTCACTACCGCACTCTTGTCGAAAAATACAGTTTTTAAATTTGCAAATGACTACCGTTTCCTTGTCAAAAAAATACATTTAAATGCTTATGAAATTGACACCATTAAAGAGTTACGTTTTTGCATTTTTGAGCCTGGGAATATTTCTGATCTGCTCAGCAGGTTTATCATTGGCGAAGGAAAAACCTCAGGAGGCGATGGACCGTATTCGTTCATTTTCCATCGCTACTCTGGAAAAAGCGTTGCAGAATGAAAACGCTTTTATCCGCAGTGCCGCCGCGCGCGCCGCCGGGGAATCGGAGAACCCCGTGCTCATTCCGTTTCTCAAAAAAGCGGCTCAGGATTCGTATCATACGACGCGTTTGTTTGCTTTACAGGGGATGAAGAATATCTCAGTTAATGAGGCCCGTTCTCTGGCAATTCGCATGTCGAAGGACCTTAACGTATGGGTACGCGGCGCCGCTGTTGAAATGCTGGGAGATCTGGGGGATGGAGCATCGGGCAACCTCATCAGGCCGCATCTGGAATCACCTGACCGGGCAGTGCGTTACTCGGCCGCCGGGGCATTGTTCAAGCTGGGAGATCGAAGTGAACTGGGTGTGCTTTTGGGCGGACTCAAAGGCGGTAATTCAACAGACCGTTACCAGGCCATAGGGTATCTTGGCAAGATTGGGACAGAAGAAGTGGTTCCCTATTTGAAGGATTTGCTGGCAGGCGATGAAGACGAAATTATTTTTTACACTTTGAAAGCGATTGGTAAAAACGCAGATATCGATCTTCTTCCTCAGTTGATACATCTTAGTAAACATCATAATTCTTCACTGAGATACCAGTCGGCGCTTGTAATTGGAGAATTGAGCGGGGTCTCCGGGTTGGAAACGCTCCGCGCTCTTTGCAAGGATAAAGACGCGATGGTTCGTTTGTCTGCGGCGGTGGCGCTTAACAAGAAAGGGAGCGATGATTGCCGTGACGTGTTTTCAGAGGGAATCAAAGACGCAGATTACGGAATACGCAGCACAACGGCAAGAGTGTTGGGTGACCTTGAGTTTCAGGGTAAAGAAAAACTGCTTTCAATTGCCATTGCCGATGAAAATATTCGAGTACGAACCTCCGCCACACGGGCAGTGGGGATGATGGGGGGTGCCAAAGCGTTTCCCCTGTTATTGAGTAAGCTGGAAGATTCTCAGGAGGTCGTGCGTGCTTATGCCGCCGGTAACCTCATCAAACTCATGAAGTGATTTTCAGAAGATATATGCTGACTTATTTTTTCAAACGAGTGCTTCATGGAATTCCGGTGCTGGTTGTAGTGGCGACGCTCACCTTCGTTATTATGCGTCTGGTTCCGGGGGGCCCGTTTGATGAAGAAAAGAAACTCCCCCCCGAGATTCTTGCCAATATTCAGGCTAAGTATCATCTCGATGAACCTGTCATCACCCAATATCTGCTTTACCTGAAACAACTGACGCAGGGTGATATGGGTCCTTCTTATAAATACATTGGCAGGGATGTTACCGATATTATTTCCGATACCTTTCCTGTGTCGATCACACTGGGTCTCTTGGCGATGTTTGTTGTGGTTGGCGTAGGTGTTCCCGCTGGCATGTGGTCAGCCTATAGGCAGAACTCAATGGTGGATCGAGTTTGTGTGTTTTTCGCGATGCTGGGGGTTTCAGTCCCCAGTTTTGTTTTAGGAACGGTGCTGGTCTGGCTGATGTCCCATAAGCTGCACTGGTTTCCTCCCGCGTTGTGGGAGGGACCGCGCCATATGATTCTGCCCGCATTGGCCCTGGGGGCGCCATTCACAGGGTATATTGCTCGCCTGACCCGTTCCGCAGTTCTTGAAGTGTTGGCTTCAGATTACATCCGCACTGCCCGTGCAAAAGGACTCAGCGAGTCGATGGTCCTTATAAAACACGCGCTGAAGAACTCGATATATCCCATCGTTTCAGTGATAGGCCCTTTGACCGCCGGGCTGGTGACTGGTTCTTTTGTGATTGAATTTATATTTTCCATTCCCGGCATGGGAAGTTTTTTTATAACCGCTGTGACCAATCGGGATTATCCACTCATCATGGGAGTGACCCTGGTTTATGCCGTGCTGATTGTTCTGGCAAACATCATGGTCGATATCATTTATATGTGGCTTGACCCGAGAGTCAGGGTATAAAACTTTGAAACCACCGATGAACACAGATGAACGTAGGTGGTGTCGCCCTGAGCTTGGCCGCAGGGCCATTTATAAGAGAGTATTAAATATTTCGAATTTGTAATTTATTTATGAACTATCTTTCTAAATTCAGCGCGGTATTTTTGACTATCGTTGCATCAGCGGCGGTGTTCGCGCCGTGGGTGGCTCCCTATTCGTATGAAACTCAGGATACGTTGAATACCTTGGCGGCTCCGGGATTCGATCACTGGATGGGAACCGACCGATTGGGACGCGATTTGTTTTCCCGCCTCATTTATGGTGCGCGCGTGTCTTTATTCATTGGTGTGGTAACGACCCTGCTGGCACTTCTGATCGGAACCGTTTATGGCGCGTTATCAGGGTATGTCGGAGGACGCACAGACAGCGTGATGATGCGCTTTGTCGATGTGGTGTTCGCGCTTCCTGATATGCTGATGATCATACTCATCACTGTGATGATGGGGCGCGGGGTGATGGGCATGTTCATTGCCCTCACATTAGTTAGTTGGGTGACCATGGCCCGTCTGGTGCGCGGAGAAGTGTTGCGGATAAAAGAGTACACCTATATAGAAGCCGCCCATGCGCTTGGTGCAGGCGATTTGAGAATCCTCCTGCGGGAAATACTGCCCAATATTCTGGGATTGATGATCGTCACCCTGACGTTCAGGATTCCTGTTGCGATTCTTGCAGAATCGACATTGAGTTTTATTGGACTGGGCATCGCTCCTCCATTCAGCAGTTGGGGAACTCTGGCTAACGAAGGGTGGAAGGCGATCAAGTTTTACCCGCATCTCATATTATTTCCATCGATAGCCATTTTTCTCACCATTCTAAGCTTTAATTTTCTGGGAGAAGGGCTACGCGATCGCTTGGACCCGCGAAAAAGGACCCAATTCGGGTAGGGGATAGGGGGGGGCAGGGAAGCCATCAAAAAAAACAGGTATTTTCTTTTAACTGATTGAAAGTTGAGCTAGAATAAATAATGAGATGCAAAAATGACGGCTCAGAAAACTTGAACAGAGTCAGGGCGGTATTGATTTTTAAAAGCTTGAACCCTTGAAAAATTATCAAATTGACAAGGGTTGAAAATCGGTATAAATTGACGAAATTTTGAAATTCTCACAGGTCGGACTGTTATGAGATTGAGTCATGGGTAGAATTAAAGACGATTTAGTTTGCGAGATCATACGTGTTTCACAGACGAACCTGTTAGGCAGAAAAAAAGCTGAATGCAGTGGGTCATCTGCTGACGATGTTGTCATGGATTGGATTCGTTGCAACGCCGCCAGTTATCGAGAGAATTTCAAGGAGTGTCTCGGTTCGTATTCTACGGCGGAACTGGGGGAGATGTTGAGTGAGCTGACTCAGTCGGAAAAAGATCTGAGCGATATTTTAAAAAACTATCCCAAACATCAGACCCAACCCAAAATCACACACTAACAATCGCATCGCTTGAGGAATTGAGTAATGGCAGAAACAGAAGCTCCAAAGAAAAAAACCGCTCCGGCAAAGAAACCCGCCCCTGAACTCAAACCTTTTGTTGATAATGGTGACGGAACCGTCACCGACCCCAACTCCGGCTTAATATGGAAGCAGTCCGATGCCTGGCTTGACGCCAAAAAGTTTTTTACCTGGCAGGCGCACCGGGAGTATGTGGATAAGGTTAATAAAGACAAGTTTGCCGGGTATGACAATTGGAGGATTCCTAGTAAAGCAGAAGCGATTACTCTGGTGGATAAAACCGGGACCAAGCAGTGTGAAGATAAAAACGGAACTCTGTTTCCCCTCGACCCTCTTTTCGATGCGGGGTGTGCCGCGAATACCTGGATCAGTGAATGTTCTGACGATAAGATCATTCGCTTTGATCTGAAAATTGGTGTAGACACGCCCTATCCGGGGAAAGATGTCTTTGGATCAATACGTCTGGTGAGTAAGCCCGGCGAAGCGGCGGCCACGGTGGGTACGGAACCTGTGGCGAAACCTGCCGCTGAAGGGGAAAAACCAGCCACTCAGGAGAGCGCTCCTGTGGCAACCGCTGTACCAGCCGCATCGTCTAAACCCGCGGGTTCTGTGCCGCGACCTGTTAAGAGAGCTTTGTCTGATGAAGACAAGGCCGTCTTTAAAGCAAGAGCCAAGGCCTGGGCCGCCGAAAAGAAGAAATAAGATTTCCTTCAGCCCCCCCCCAATTATTTTTCGCGCGATTATTTTTTAA
>CAJWQP010000116.1 GCA_913045445.1 uncultured Nitrospina sp.
AGCGTAACAGGGCGAAAGAATGCTTGGTTTAAAAATTCTGGGGGTCGAATAGGGCCCTCTGAATCAATGGGTTTCAGGGATGACTCGCCAAATAGCAAGCCGGGCCTGACCTTGAGCAAGCACCACTCGTCAAGCCCACGTTTTTAGGGAGCTAAAGGTTGTTTCTTGACTCTTCTTAAGCTTTTTCACAAGTCTGTTCATAACCTGTGGACAAACCAGTGATTGAATATTTTAATCAGATGAAATATAAAGGGTTTTCGTCTATTGACTAGAAAATACGCAACACAAAATTATTCTTGATTATCAATGACTTATTGAACCTGCAAGAATTCGCCGGTGCGTTTATACAAGATGAAAAATAAAATGAAAAAAAGGACATTTTGAGTCGTGGCATTCTTCCTGATTAGAGACCTTTGCGCGGGCATCCTTCCCTCCAGCTCGTAACCAACTGTTTTTTATGTTAAATCCTGATTTCTGATACCATTATTATGCTAAGATGTGGCTCATTATGATGGACCGCCGACTGCTATCCAATTTTAACTGGTTGTTATTCATAACCATTCTCGCCGTTGCCGCCATCGGTGTGGTGGTCATATACAGCGCCAACCACGGTCGCCCCGAGCCCTTCTTCCGCAACCTTTATATCAAGCAAATTTACTGGATTCTATACGGCCTGGTCGCCATGCTCATTGCCCTGGTGATTGACTACCGCGAACTGAGTCGATACGCCTACGTCATTTATGTCATCACAGCCCTGGCCCTGGTATATGTGTTAATAAACGGTGTCGTGGCTTCTGGAGCCAAACGCTGGATACATATCGGGTCGGTCAGTGTCCAGGTTTCAGAGTTTGCCAAAATAGCGTTGATTCTTGCTCTGGCAAAGTTTTTTGAATCGGGAAAAATGCAGGGACAATATCACTTGAGGGATTTGTGGATGCCGACCCTTTTAACTGGAATCATAGGAATGTTGATCGTTGTCCAACCCGATCTTGGAACAGCAATCATGATTTTTTTGATCTTTCTTGTTTTCGTGACTGCCATAGAAATTGACAGCAAGTTTCTGACCCGATTGTTTGCCACCGGTATCCTTCTGGCCCCTTTACTCTGGTTTGCACTTAAGGATTACCAAAAACAGCGGGTGATGACCCTGTTTAATCCAGAACTGGATCCACTCGGCGCGGGTTACCATTCGATCCAGTCGAAAATAGCCATTGGCTCAGGAGGTTTCTGGGGCAAAGGACTTTTCATGGGAACTCAAAGCCGTCTCAATTTTCTTCCGGAAAAACATACTGACTTTATATTTTCTGTATTTGCTGAGGAAACCGGGTTCATCGGGGTGGTGATTCTACTATCCCTTTACCTGTTCATCATTCTCAAAGGACTGAACATAGCGTTTCGCGCGGCGGACCGATTTGGACTCTTTCTAGCATTAGGAATCATCAGTTCGATTTCCTTTTACATTCTGTTCAATATTGGAATGACTGTTGGCTTGTTTCCCATCACCGGGCTTCCCCTCCCCCTATTGAGTTACGGTGGATCCTCACTGATAACCAATTTCTTCGCCCTCGGTTTATTGCTCAATATAGAAATGAGACGCACCATTCATTGACCGAGCCACAAAAACAATAAGATATGTTTGGCTTGGGCTTGAATCCGGTGTACCATTATATCTTCAGGGAACTTCTGAAAATAGCCAGCGACTTTAATTTTAAGGGTAGGCCATGGGTGCCCTTAATTCATCGAATTCGTTGGCGCTCCATTAACGGACAACATCCGGCGGGTGTCGTCGGCTGTGTGAAAAGGTTTTATACATGCCTTCTGAAATACTGATAAATTCCAACTTGCGGGAAATTCGAGTCGCATTGATTGAGAACAATCAGCTTGCCGAGCTGTTTATCGAACACCGTGCAAAAAGAGGGATCGTTGGAAATATTTATAAAGGCAAGGTAACCAAGATATTGCCGGGTATGCAGGTCGCCTTTGTCGATATTGGATTGGAAAAAGCCGGATTCCTTTACGTTGGAGACATCGACGTTACCGACTTGTTGGGGCCGGTAAACGGACTGACACAGCCCGAAGATGATAATGTTGCCCTGGGCGAGGAGGAAGAAGGAACTGAAGAATCGGACCAGGATAAACCCATAAGACCCATCGGGCACAACATCCCGATTCAGGACATACTGAGAGAAGGACAGGAAATCATTGTCGAGGTTGCTAAAAATCCGCTTGGGACCAAGGGAGCCCGCATCACAACATACATAACTCTTCCCGGACGTTACCTGGTCTACATGCCAACGATCAACCATATCAGCGTTTCACGGCGTATTGAGGATGAAGGAGAAAAAGAACGACTGAAAACCATGGTTTCGGAAATTGGGAATCCGGGCGAGGGTTATATCGTTCGCACCGCTGGACAAAATTGTGAAAAAAGTGATTTCGAATTCGACTTGAATTTCCTCCACCGCCTGTGGAGCAACCTACAGAAAAAGGCAGAAAGCACACCTGCCAGTAGTCTGCTCTATGAAGACCTGAACTTGATCTTCCGCTCAATTCGAGACCTGTTCACAAAAGATGTGAGCCGGATGGTAATAGATTCAAAACTGGAATATCAAAAATGTCTCGAGTTCTGCACAAACTATCTGCCGCACGTTTACGACAAGATGGAACTGTATCAAGGCCCGGCACCCATTTTTGACCATTTCGGAATGGAAATAGAGATCAACCGGGCGTTGGACAGGAAGGTCTGGCTCAAATCGGGTGGATATATTTCCATCGACCAAACAGAAGCTCTCGTTGCAATCGATGTGAACACGGGAAAATTTGTCGGACACAGCGACCCGGAAGAGACCATTCTCAAAACAAATCTGGAAGCGGTTAAAGAAGTGGTCTACCAGTTGCGGTTGCGCAATATAGGCGGGATCATCATTGTTGACTTTATTGACATGGCCAGGGAAGAAAGTAAGGAAATTATCTGGAACACCCTTATCCAATCACTTAAAGGTGACCGTTCACGTACTAAAATTTTAAAAATCTCGGAACTTGGCCTTGTTGAAATGACACGCAAGCGTGTCCGCGAAAGCCTGGCTCAAACCCTGTGCGATACCTGCTCCTATTGCGGAGGCAAGGGACACATTAAATCGCCCACGACCATATGCAATGAAATCATAAGAGCGATTCAACGTATCTGCACAAACGACCAGCTGGACAAGAAAAGTCTCAAAGTAGAAGTTCACCCCTGTGTTTATGATCTCTTTTTTGAGGAAGAAAGCTCATTTCTTGAAGAAATAGAACAGGAGTATTGTCTTGAAGTTAAATTTATAGTGAGTCATAAACTTCATCAGGAAAAGTATAATATCGTTCTTGAATAAACCCGGTCCCTATAGAAAGCAGGCCCCTTATGAGATACATCGTGTTGATCACATTTCTAGGAATAATGTCGATTCTGGGTGGATGCGCTTCCGCTGGAAAAAACTTTAATGAATCAAAAATTTCTAAAATTGCCAACGGCACCACCACTAAGGCGGAGTTAAGAGCAATGTTCGGGGAACCTTTTAAAACAGGTATTCAGAACGGTCAACCCGTATGGATTTACGAATACAATGTCTACAATGCTGTCAACAACGATTCCTCGAAAGACCTCATCATTGTTTTTGGCCCCAATGGAGTGGTGCAGTCGCATCAGTTCATGTCCAGTGAACCGACCCCTGAGAACTGAATGTGGTCAACTTTTACCGTTCTCCACTACCTGAAAAATTTTCCTTGCGGGAATCCTGCTCCTTTATGTTGGCAATATGATACAATTCCTGCGCTTTCAACCGAGTGCCTGCTTTTCAGCGATGCCACTCTTTAATCTTTTTAAATGAACTAAAACTATGGGATTCACCTGCGGACTCGTTGGACTGCCCAACGCCGGGAAGTCAACTTTATTCGGTGCACTGACGCGTACCGAAGCCCAATCGGGAAATTACGCTTTCACCACCATCGAACCTAACAGCGGCATCGTTCCTGTTTCCGATCCGCGTCTGGACACTATTTGCCAGCATATCAAAGCCGACAAGGTTGTCCCCACAACTATGGAGTTTGTGGATATCGCAGGGCTGATCAAAGGAGCTTCAAAAGGTGAAGGCCTGGGCAATAAATTTCTCGGCCACATCCGCGAGGTAGATGCCATCGCACATGTCGTCAGATGTTTTGAAGATGGCAACGTTCCGCATGTCAGTGACACTATCAATCCAGCAGGCGATATCGACACCATAAACACTGAACTGATGATCGCAGATATGGAGACTCTTGAGCGACGCAAAACCAAACTTGAAAAACTCGCAAAATCTGGAAACGCAGAAGCAAGAATGCAGATCGGTGTGATAAAAAAAGTTATCGAAAGCATCAACAATAATGTCCCCGCCCGTGAGATCACAGACTTTTCAGATGAGGAATCCGGTTTCCTGAAGAGCCTCACGCTTTTAAGCGCGAAACCCGCCCTCTACATCTGCAATGTCATGGACCCCGGAGACACGGAAAGCACGCTGGTACAACAGGTCAAACAAATCGCCGAAAATGACGGTTCATCGGTCGTTGCGCTTGCAGGAAAAATCGAAGGCGAAATCATGGAGATCGAAGACCCCGAAGAACGACAAATGTTCATGGATGAAATGAACCTGAAGGAAACCGGACTCGACCGCATGATCGCTACGGGATATGGATTACTTGAACTCGCCACTTTCTTTACCGCAGGAGGAAAGGAAAATCGCGCGTGGACAATCAAGAAACACTCCACAGCACCGCAAGCCGCGGGAACCATTCATACCGATTTCGAGAAGGGATTCATCCGCGCGGAAGTTTACAGCCTGGAAGACCTTGTCCAATATAAAACTGAAGCGGCTATCAAAGAAGCGGGAAAACTGAGAGTCGAAGGAAAAGACTACATCGTTCAGGACGGCGACATCATGCACTTCCGGTTTAATGTCTAAAACTGAAATGAATTCCACAGTTCAATCCAGTGTCCCTGAGACAAAAAATACGCAGACACAATAAACATGACCGGCCCACCGATGACCTTAAGCGTTGACGTCAAAGACAGTTTTTTCACCAACTCGGATTCCTTCATATTGCTGATGATGAACAGGTAGATCAGAAGACC
>CAJWQP010000117.1 GCA_913045445.1 uncultured Nitrospina sp.
TATCGTTTTGTTCCAATTGCTTTAAAAAATGTATAGCAAAAAACACCATCTTGTTCTGTTGTTCTGTACAATGCCCTAATCCCCTCATCAAAAGTTGTTCCACCAATTATTCCTGCTGCAATAGAGGACTCACGGACACCTTCAATCATTGCCGTGAAGGTGTTCTTTGTGAAGCCTTCCACAAGACCAGGCTTACTTGAATCAACATAAACCATTCGCGGAGAAACGTTTACATAACAGAAGCCTGCAGCTATTAAGAGAGGATATAGCTCTCTGCCAATATTGGCATTCCCACCTGTTCGTTTTTGCAATTCTACCTGGCATTGAATTGCTTTTTGCGCTGCATCACTGTCAGGGTAGAAATAGGCCGATCCGTGATCTCCTTCGATAACAGTGATTGACCCGCCGACTTTTATAAGACTTTGCAGGATAACCAAGGCTTTATCAGGTTGAGAAAGGTGCTCCAAAACATGACACACAAAGACGTGGTCAAAAGATTCCGTCTCTATGTCCAAATTGAAAATATCAGCACATAGAAATTGAACGTTGTTTAAGCCACTGGTTTCTATTTTTCCTCGGGCTACTGCAATAGATTCCTCGGAAATATCGATAGAAAGAAAAGAAGCATCCGGGCTGTTGCGCGCAAGGGTAACCGTTTGAGCGCCTACTCCACATCCAACTTCCAAAATCCTGCTTCCGGCCGGATAAGATGTGTCTGAATGTAAGAGTTCAACCAAAGTATTTGCTTGATCTTGCAGGCGCCTGTTTTCTCTTGAATCATATCCGTGAACATATGCTTTGCCCATGACGTCTCTCTTGTTGCTGAATGGCCAGCAAAAATCAAATGATCTAGAAGTTAATGTTACAATCCTCCCCTACTCTTAACAATCATTTCCCACCTGATATTTTACATAGAATTAGTCGTAAATCAAATAAATTGAAAATGAAGATTGTTATCATTGCCCTTTCTCCCAAGTTAGTATTCCTTTGTTAGTATTAACATCTCGGAATGCACAGGCGAAACATAAAATACATTCCCGTCTACAAGCAGTCCAAATCATACTTATCCCAGTAAATAGCGGGTTAATCACAAATTGTTTTGCCGAATCTTCCGTGATAAGTAGAGTAAGCGTAGTTCAATCGATCTGTATTGCGTCAAAGCAGTATTTGTTATAATATTTAAACCACAAAGTAAATATTTCCTTACAGGTCGTTTTAAGCATCTTTTAAAGAATGTCGAAATGGCTCAATAAGTCGCATTGAATGACGATGCTCCTTCCCAAACGAGATCCTTTCATAATACATGATTAATATTCACGGAGAAATTGCATGTTTGATTTTATAATGACTGAAGAGCAGAAAGGACTGCGGGATGAAGCCAGAGCCTTTACAAACTGGGTTCCCAAAGAAATGATTATGGATATGGATGCGGAAAAGATTCAATTTCCCCATGATTATCTAAAAGAAGCCGGAAAAAGGAATCTACTGGGCATCAGGATTCCCAAAAAATACGGGGGCAGGGGGCTCAGTTGGGTTGATAACGCCATTGTAGCAGAAGAAATTGGAGTGGCGAGCTATTCCCTAGCGTGTCTTTGGGGGGTTGGTGCCGATTTGGTCTGTGACGCAATTGTTCAATTCGGTCCTGAGGAACTGAAACAAGAAATTGTAGTTCCATTGTTAAAAGGTCAAGTTTATGCGGCTGAGGGCCTAACCGAACCCAGGGGAGGATCTGATTTTTTCGGAGCTACTACCAGAGCTGTTAAAGAGGGTAAAGAGTGGGTTATTAATGGACAGAAGCGTTTTATTGTCGGTGCTGAGGGAGCTGACTGGTTCTTAGTATATGCCGTTACCAATCCCGATGCGCCTCCTCATAAGCGTTTATCCGCCTTTATGATTCCAAGGGCTGCAAAAGGATTGGAATCCCAGTATATCTACGGTCTTATGGGCGTTCGCGGTGGAGGTGCCGGTCGACTGTCTCTGAAAAATGTACGAGTTTCTGAACGTTTTATTCTCAATGGAATTCATGGTGGGTTTGATGTTTTCCAACATATGATGATTCCTGAACGTTTGGGAACTGCGGCTATGACGATTGGCACAGTGAGACCGACCCTTGAAATCGCAACCCGCTATACATCCCGGCGCAAAGCATTCGGACAGCCTATCATGAATTTTCAGGCTGTTGGTTTTAATGTTGCCGATTGTGTAACCCTGCTTGATACAGCTCGCTCCCTTGTTTACAGCACCTGCCTTGCTATTGATTCCGGCAATGCTGATCCCGGGCGTATTCGACGGATGATTTCACAATCAAAAAAAGTTGCGAGTGAATCCGCATGGGAGGTAGCCAATAAGTGTATGCAAGTGGTGGGTGGAATCGGATACACCAATGTTTATCCACTTGAACGAATTCTTCGCGATATTCGACTCTCAATGATTTGGGTGGGAACCAATGAAATTATGCAACTTATTATTCAAACGGAGTGGTACAAGGAATATCAAAAAGTACACGCAAAGGCAAATGTCCGGGACGTTGAAAAAGATTCTCCCAATGCCCACCAAGTCGAAGAAAAGGTTTTTGAATAGCGATTGACCTTAATCACAGCAAATAGAACCTCCGAAAGTGATGTCAAGGACCTTATATAAATATATTAAAATCCCTTTTTAGCCAGCGTTTGCAGCATTTTCGTTACTGCTGACCCGATTTGGGAGTGGCTTGTGTTTCTCAAAGATGTAGATCCCGGAAAGCACAAGAAGCAAGGAAAGTCCTTGGAATAACTCAAACACCTCCTCCAGAAGGACGACCGCGAAGAAGGAGGCAAAAATCGGGACAAGGTTAATGAACACTCCAGAACGAGCAGGTCCGATCAACTTCACGCTGGTAATGAAGCATATCTGTGAAAGAAAGGAAGGTAAAAGCACTATCAGTCCGACAAGGCCCCAATACTGCGGACCAGGCCAGACAGTTCTCCCCGAAGCAAACTCATAAATCGTAAGCGGCAAGGTTGAGACAAAAGCCGAAGCAACCACTGATGCGAACAGAGCAATCGATGAGAGATCACTCTTTCTGCGAAGACCTAAGGTGTAAGATCCGTAAAAAAGCACTGCAATCAGCATCAGTAGGTCTCCAGTATTGAAGCTCAATGTCATCAGCCGCTCTATCTCTCCGCGGGTGCTTACTAAAACGACTCCAAGAATGGTAACGATAACGCCGCAAATCTGAAGAAGACTGACTGGGGTTCTGAAAAAGAAATAGCTGCCTACCAACACGATGGCGGGCATGGCCCCCTGGATGATTCCGATGTTGACAGCCGTTGTGGTGTACGCGCTGTAATAAATCAGCGTACCGAATCCCCCCAAACCCACGGTACCCAACAGAAAACTGTAGCCAAAGTTCCGCCGGATAGCCGGCAGGTCTGCGATGATGGCTTTACCCGCAAAGAGAACAAGGAGGACCAGTGTGCCCAACCAGCGGACTGAAACTAGCAACATTGGTGAAATTTCCCCAACGGCCATTCGTGCAAATACTGCGTTTAGCCCCCAGCACAAAGTCGTTAGGACTAGCAGATAATACGCCTGCATAGTTGCAGAAATTCCGTAGTTTTCAAGTCTAAACAAGAAGATTCCTTCAAGGGTGCAAAAGATTACAGTAATGTCATAGCAAAAACAAGGAATGGTTGGGAATAAACGTCTAGATGAGTCAGACGTAGTCCTGATCCACAGAGCGGGCACAGCCAGCCATCAAATTATAAGATTGTTGATTAATTCTTTCACTTACGTTTGGATTAGTCAAAAATCATTCCCCAAATTGTTTGTATCATTAGATTGATTTTGCGCCACGACCATCCTTCATTAACGGCGGGTTCTCCAGACAGATACGTACCTATGATTTCAACGCTTTTCCATTCTTCTGGCGGGATCTTTTTAAGGTTTCTTGAGAGAACCGTGAAATCAGCTAGTTTACCCACCTCCAGGCTTCCTCTTGTGTCTTCCTCAAAAATTTGCCAGGCGGCATTGATCGTTACCGCTTTAATCGCATCATCCACGGTGATCGCTTCGTCATGTCCGAGTACATACTTGCCGGAACGTGTTTTTCGAGTCACTGCAACACGCATCTCTCGAAGCACTCCTATCGGAGAGGAGGGAGAATCCGTATGTATAGTAAATCGGTGGCCGGCCTTTTTTGCAGAATTGATAGGCATAAAGCGTGAGGCTCTTTTGGGACCGACAATCACTTCTTTTAAAGCATCTCCATAATAATAGATGTGATCAATATAGAAACTTGGTGTCACACCAAGGCGAAACGCACGTTTTAGTTGCTCGCTGGTTACTAAAGCATTGTGCTCCATACGATGTCGATAATCTTTTCGGGGAAAACTCTGCTGTGCCTTTTCAACTGCATCCAAAAATTGCTTTGCTGCCCGCTCTCCTTGAATATGAGCTGCTATTTGCCATCCTTCTTTATGAAATTTATTGACCAAGAAAAAAAGCCTTTCATCATCATAAGTTAGGTGTCCTTTTTCACCAGACTTTATGCCTAATTTATTGCGGGTAAACTCATTGTCGAGATAGGGTTCGTTCATTGCCATCCCACCTGCATAAGGAGAGCCGTCAATCCAGAATTTTGGCCCCAGAACCTTGAATTTTTGATTGCCTTCAGAAGGTTTGAAATCGGTCTTTTCCAGTCTGTCAAACAGCGGATAAGTGAGGACTCTGACCGGTGCATTTGGATGTTCAGCAACTTCCTGAAGCGATTGAATGTGTTTTGGAATGAGGGGCTGAAGACCGGGAGCAACAATGGTGGTATAACCGGCTTTTGAGTAAGTTTCCATTTGCTTGGTTAATAGATAGAGATAAGCAGCCCTTGGATATTTTGGTGTAGCATCTGCAATTTTGGTCATTGCGCCAACCTCTACAATAAGCCCAGTCAACTCACCATTTTCATCTTTGTCAAAATATCCCCCCTCAGGGTCAGGAGTATCTTTGGTGATTCCTGCTGCCTCAAGCGTCAAACTGTTAGCAA
>CAJWQP010000118.1 GCA_913045445.1 uncultured Nitrospina sp.
ATCGCTAAAAAACTGGAAAGACAAAAAATAAAAACACCTGTGTCCAAGCCTGAGTCTAAACCACTGCCTCCTCCAATACCCGTTCTTGAAGAGTCGGAAGCCAGAAAAAAAATACTGTCGGATTTGAATGCTCTCGAAAGCGGTGCGTCCAAAAAAACGATTTTGGAAGAATTGGATCAGGTGGCCCGTCTGGAGCCAAAGGTTCGAGTTAAGAAAGTGGTTCCTCCCAAGCCAATGCTGGAGGAAACATTCAAGGAAATGGAAAATAAAAAATCGCAGGAGCTTCCGTTAGAGCCAGAACAGTCTGATGTTCCGCCCCTGATTGATGACTTTGAAGTTGATGCCATAGAGCGTGAACTGGCGAAGCTGGCCGAGCAACCTTTGAAGCTTGATTCGAAGAAAGAGAATAAAACGACATCTGATCTTTTGAAAGAACTCGAAGCAGTGGAAGAGGTGAGAGCGCTTTCAGTCGACACACCGGAAAAAGAAGCCCCGTCTCAATCATCGATCACTGAACCGATTGTTAAAAAATCGAAAAGCGATTCTTTGAAGCCCTTACTGGATAAGTTTGAAGCTTTGGAAGATTTCTCTCAGGAGATAAAAATTGATATTTCTCAGGATCGGATGGCAAACAGGGATTTCAAGAGTGGAATTCAGCCTGTCAAACCATCAGTGTCAAGGCCGGGTTCCAAACCGGAGAAAAAAGAGGTGCTGGCATTTTCCGCCCATGAAGGCTCTCCATCGTCAGATGTTTTGTCAATATACGTAGGAAAGATTTATCAGCGAGTTTATTCAAAGTGGAAAACTCCTCTCGGATCAAAAGCCAAAAACGTGGTGGTGGCTTTCACCATTTTCCCAAAGGGAAACATAGATAAACCAGTAATTCGTGAAAGCGCGGGGGATGAAAATCTGGACTCAATAGCGGTCCGTGCGATATTTGATTCCGTGCCCTTTCCACCATTGCCTCAAGAGTTGCACCGACCTAATCTTCGAGTTAGTATTATATTTAAATATGTTCCTGAAAAAAATTAATATCAGTCTTCAGTTGTTGTTCCTGGTTTTGGTTTCATGCGTGGTTTGGCCCTCTCCGCTGCTGGCAGGGGATCCTAACGTTCGTATTGAAATGGAGCGCTCCACCCGTGAGGAAGTGAAGATCGCGGTGACCAGGTTTGTATTAAAGAAAGATAGCAGAGACCCATTGGGGCTGGGGCAGGAAGCTCGCAAGATTTTAGAGAATGACCTGCGTTTGTCGGAGTTGTTTGTAAAAGTTCCCCCTGCACGTTATGAAGGCCTGGAGCGGCGGGAACAAGGGCAGAAAGGTGTGAATTTCCGGGCGTGGCATCAGGTGGGCGCTCAGTGGCTTATTAAGACAGAATACAATGTTTTGCCTGGAGGAAAGCTGTCTTTTGTTTTTCGTTTGTATGATGCGGTCAACGAACGATTTTTGCTGGGTAAACGTTACACCGTGGGGAAAAATCTTTTGCGAAAAGTTGTTCACCGGTTTGCCGATGAGTTGGTTCTCCAATTGACGGGCAAGAGGGGCGTGGCTGAAACGCAAATCGTTTTTCTCTCGAATAGAAATGGCAATAAAGAGATATTCTCAGTTGATTTTGACGGGTATAACGCAACGCAGTTGACGCATGACCAGACTCTTAACCTGACACCTTCCTGGTCGCGTGATGGCAAGTGGATCATTTACACATCTTACGGTGCTAATAACCCGGATCTGGTTATGATAGATGCTGTTGGGAATAAACCGAAAAGGACTCTTCTGCGTTTATCAGGCCTTAATTCGGCCGCTGCCTGGTCGCCTGTTGATAATCGGCTTGCATTGGTTCTCAGTAGAGACGAAAATTCAGAAATTTATATTCTGGAAAATAACAGGAAACTCAAGCGCCTCACCCGACATTTTAATATTGATACTTCCCCTTCCTGGTCGCCCGATGGAAAAAAAATAGTTTTCACTTCAGATCGGTCTGGAACTGGCGCACCGCAGATTTATATCATGGATGCCAATAAAGGGGACAAGGGCGGCGTCAAGCGAATCTCATTCGGTTCTTCGTACAATGACAATGCCGTCTGGTCACCGGATGGGGACAAGATAGCTTATACGGCGCGAGTTGGGAGAAAGTTTCAGATAAAGGTTTATGATTTGAAAACAAAAAAAAGCACTCTTCTAACAAAAGCACTAGGCGGCAACGAGCAACCCAGCTGGTCCCCTGACGGACGTTTCATAACCTATCGACATAATGAAGGCTCAGAAACGCACATTTATATCCAGCGTTTGGGCGGAGATGAAGTCCGCCAACTCTCCTTTTCTTCAGGTGGTGGTTCCAGTCCAAACTGGTCCCCTCACATCATTAAATAATATATATTATTGATTTTTATAGTAAAAAGAGTTGCAAACCTTTGATCAAAGCCTTATATTGATACCATGTGTAAATTTAATTGACTGCAAATCGACTTGTTAGAGAGTCGGGTATGAATTTCCGAGTTTCTCCTTAAGTTTCAAGATGTTTGGGTTGCCGTCGATTAGCAGAAAAATGAGATGATGCATTGAAATAGTACCATAATTATATTATAATTAGGGTGCCGCTAAAGTGGTGTTTGTCTGGAATAACTAAAATGATTTCTGAAAGTTAGCAGTTTTTCAGGATGAAATTGTTTTTAAGTTTTAACTTGTAAAAAAAGGATGCGTAAATTGATAACTTGGGTGAGGGGTATGTGATGAAAAGAAAATATTTCGGTTTAATGATTTTAGTTTTTGGTCTGAGCTTGACTGCGGCGTGTTCTAAAAATCTGATGCCACCTGAAGAGCTGGCAGGAGGTTCTGTTGCTGAGAGTGAGGTGAGCGAAACTGCAAGTGATGGAAGCGTTGATGGCTTCGATAGAAGCGGTGACAGTGGCCCTGGATTTAATATTAGTGAGGAGACTGTTGGCGAATCTGGTGCTTTCACTACAAGTGGACCTGAGGGTTCTGGCTCCGCTGATGCCAGTGCTGATTCTGGATCAGGAGATATGGCAAGTTCTGGTAGTAGGGATTTTGGTAGTGAATCAGGAGGAATGCCAGACGATGGTTACACAGGCCATGGTACGGGCGATCCATTTTCAGGGGGTTCTGGCTCCGCTGACGCTAGTGCTGATTCTGGGTCAGGAGATATGGCAAGTTCTGGTAGTAGGGATTTTGGTAGTGGATCAGGAATGCCAGACGATGGTTACACAGGCCATCATAAGGGCGATCCATTTTCAGGGGGTTCCGATGGTGAAGTGGCGGCAAAAACAGGCGATGGAGATAAAGAAGCCCGTCTGCAAACGTTCAGTCCGACACGCGACTTGAGTGACATTCATTTTAAATTCGACAAACACGACCTGGACGATGATTCTCGTGCAATTTTAAGAAAGAATGCGAGTTTTCTCAAGGCCAATCCAATGGCAAAAATAGAGATTCAGGGCCATTGTGATGAGCGAGGCACCAACAATTACAATATTGCTCTTGGTGAGCGTCGTGCTCAATCAACGAAGATGTATCTGGTTTCCCAGGGCATTAATGCGAGTCGGATTCATACAATCAGTTACGGCGAAGAAAAGCCTTTCTGTTTTGACCGCAATGAGAGTTGCTGGTTGGATAATCGCCGGGCACATTTTATGATTGATCGATAAACCGACTCTTTGTTGATTACATCGATTCATAGTTTCGGTTATAATGGGCCGTAATGGGGAAACTTCCCGTTGCGGCCTTTTTTCTTTTTCGGCACTTTTTAAAAGCATACCAATCACTCTCTTTGGGAAGATTTTATTCTTATGTGGATTAGACGCTCAATTATTATGCTGATGGTTTTTGCCCAGGTCGGTTTTGCTTCATATGTGGAAGCCTATATGGGCGATGAGGAGTATCATGAAAAGATATTGAGGGAAATTAAGAAAATTAACTCGCGCCTGGTGGAAAATATTAAAGCTCAAATGATTTCGATGCAGAAAATTCAAGAAAACATTCGCCAGGATATAAATTCCATAAAAGGAAACCTGCCTCAATTACAAGATGTTATGGAAAGAAGTGCCGCTGAGACTATGAGTGGAATTGATGGCTTCGAAAGCAAACTTAGAGACATGGAATCTAAGGTGGATAATGAGGTAGTGGCTGAACTTAAAAGCCAAAGACAAGCGGGTGAACATTTGCAAACTGAGTTGTCAGCCCAGTTTGGTCAGCTTAAAAATGAACTGGCGACAGATATGGTAAATCTTTCAAAGGACAACAAGCAGTATTTCATGGATTTCAATGAAGGGAACAAAGAAAAACTTCAGCAGATTGTTCAGGCATTGGGTGACCAGACTGAAAAATTGAAACAGACCCAGGCGGTGTTTAAGTCTGACCTGATACCCGCACTCAATACTCAAAGTGAAGAAATCCGTAAGGCCTTGTTGGCAGAACTGGCTCAAGCCCGGATAGAGCAGAAAAACTCCATGGAATCAAACCACAAGCAAGTGGTCGCGTCCTTGGTCACAATGGATGAGAAAAACAAGAATTTGATAGAAATACTCAAAAAAAGCATTCTGGTTGATGAGGAAACAAAAAATCTGACAGCGGCAATTCAACTGAATATTGAAGGCACAAACAAAAATATTGATCAAACACGAAAAACGATAGGTATGCTGCAAGAAGTTTTGATCAGCCGCCTGAAAAGCATGACTCAGGAAAAAGCGGCTTCAGAAATTCGTTTGAATAAAAATCTGGATGAGATTAAAAAGAATCAAAAAAGTGCGGAACCCCGGTTGGTTACTCTGGTCGATGCGTCCAGGAAGATTTTTGAGCAATCCAGTCAGATACAGACAGACCTGAAGCAATCTCTTGAAACAATAACTTCCAATCAGGCGCAAGTGGATATGGCCAACAAGAAACTGGCCAAGCTGATTGAGATATTAAAAGCCATCGCTCTTGAACAGGGTAAAATCGATCAGGT
>CAJWQP010000119.1 GCA_913045445.1 uncultured Nitrospina sp.
ACCGCCGACCTACTGATTACGAATCAGTTGCTCTACCCCTGAGCTACGCTGGCTTTTTCTTTCTGGCCTTATGAGTTGAGCCGGGATGATAACTTCTTCCTGCTATGAAAATCAACTGTATTTCCGCGCCGCTATGGAGGAACGACATTTTTAAAATCCAACTCCGCCCATAAATGGGCAAGCTACAAATTCAAAACCGCCCGATGCCTTGAGGGGCACCTCCCGCTTCGTGGGGGACGGGATAAATATTTGTTCTCTAATACTGTTGCCCAGTACTCCGTACTGGCCCCAGCATTTCGCAGTTCCTGCTCAATAAAACTCACCGGATGACCAGGCCATGCTTCTATTTGATCCACCGGCCAATCCTTTAGGGGTCACCAATATCAGGCCTATTGCATCTGCCGGTGTAAACCATCCGATGACTTCTTCCAATATCTCTTTCGGTTTACCGCCTTGTTCTATGAGTTGGTAGGCGCGATAGGCCGTCATTTTCATCATTATCCCTTCTCCATCTCCTGTCGCGGCAATGGCTCCTTTGGATCCCGCGTAAAGTCCGCCTCCTATGATGGGAACATCGCCCACGCGACCATAATGTGCCCCGGCCATCCCGCCGGTGCTGAGCGCAGCGACAAAGGTTGCGCCATCGGTAGCCACGCATCCTACGGTATCCGTTTTGGGAGGCGTTGAGAAATCCTTTCCACCTCCCGGAATAGTGTGATGTCGGGTCGGCGCCATTTTACGTTCACGAGCAAACTCGGCCGCACCTTTCCCTGCCAGCAATCGATATTCTGTTTCGCTCACCGCTTCGGCGGTCAGAATGGGATTGTTGAATCCCTCCAGCACAGCAACCGCGCCAAAGCAACCGTTGCTGTCCATTATCGCCGCATCATGTTCCACCCTTCCGTTTTCCCGTGGATGGGCACCGGCTCCGGCATTGAATCGCCCATCGTCTTCCAGAACACAAACCGCACGCGCAACAGAGTGGATCAGGCTCGCATCCATCTGGCTTGCTTTGAAGCAGGCATGAACGGCCTCGTCGGTGCCGTCGCAGTGTTCACTATTTGATCCGGCTCCCCCGTGGGCAACGACTGTGAATTTTGTATTTTCCATTCCTTATGGCCCTGTGTCTGGCAGTTGAAGGATATATACAAATAAGGTATCCTGTTCGCCCATTCAACAGGAATTTTTCGTTATGGTCAAATTTTGCCCGCAATGCAAAAACGCCTTCTGGGGTGGACAATACTGCCCCAAATGCGAGGGCGAGGTCCTTCTACTGGACATGGCAAATCAAGAAAACAGGAAGTATCTTCCAGAGCTTAATGTCGATGTGCGCCCTAAATATTTTGCGCGCAGTTCGATGCTTCTGACTTGTTTCGGGTTCATCATGGCTCTGCCTGTGGGAGCGTTTGTGTTTTTACGCGGGTTGTCCAGCTCGGGCAACGTCACCCTGTGGGCATCAATCGGGGTCGCCACTGTCGTAGGAATTTCCTGGGGAGCCTGGGTCGCCTCGAAGAAAATTTTTGATAAGCAAATGGCATCTGTCAAGGAAGCCAAAGAACTCCAGCTGGACTGACTATTTTTTGACTCCGATAGGTAACAGGTAAAGGTTTTTGTTGCTCTATGTTCAATCGCGGTGATAGTCAAAAAGCTTTCTTACCAATATCTTTTCGATAGTGAATTCCGTCCCATTCGATTTTATCCACAGCGGAATAAGCTTTTTTGATCGCCGCGCCAAGGTCTGTTCCCAGTGCAGTGACACCCAATATGCGCCCGCCATTGGTTACGACCCGTCCCTTATCCATTCTGGTTCCCGCATGAAAAACAACTGTCCCTTCCTGATTGCCCGCCGAATCCAGCCCGCTAATTTCTTTACCCTTTTCATAAACACCGGGATAGCCTTTCGCCGCCATCACCACGCATACTGTTGGTTCCGGTTTCCACTGTAGCGAACACTTGGCGAGTGTACCGTCGATACACGCTTCGAAAACAGGGACGATGTCGTTGTCAATCCGCATCAAAATCGGTTGAGTTTCCGGGTCGCCAAAACGCGCATTAAACTCCAGCACCTTGGGTCCAGACTCTGTCAACATCAGGCCCGCGTATAGAATGCCTCTATACTGGCGACCCTCTTTGGCCATTGCGCGGACGGTAGGGTTCATGATTTCATTCATGACCTGCCCTTTCAAATCGTCTGTAAAAACGGGCGCGGGAGAATAAGCCCCCATGCCACCCGTGTTGGGTCCGGTATCCCCTTCGAATGCCGCCTTATGATCTTGCGCCGAGTCAAGTGACAAAACCGTTTTGCCATCGGTGAAAGCCAGTAGTGAAACTTCCTGCCCGGTGAGAAACTCTTCGACCACCACTTGATCGCCTGCCTCGCCAAAAGTTCTATCCCGCATGATCGACTCAATCGCCGAACGCGCTTCCGTGCCGTTGTTACAAAGAATAACGCCCTTCCCTGCGGCCAAACCACTTGCCTTGACGACAACCGGTTCATCCTCCCTGGTAAAAAGTTTAACTTTATCGGGGGAATTAAAAACTTCGTATCGCGCCGTGGGGATACCATATTTTTTCATCAGGTCCTTACAGAAAACCTTACTACCCTCTATTTCCGCCGCTCGCTGTGAAGGACCAAATACACGGAGTCCGCTTTCCTCAAAACTATCTACAATCCCTTTCACCAAAGGTTGCTCAGGCCCGACCACGGTCAGTCCTATACCCTTCATCATGGCAAACTGGCGTAAGGCGTTAATATTGTCCGCAGAAATCTCGACATTTTCCGCCACGCTGGCCGTACCCGCATTACCCGGAGCGCAATACACTTTCTTTACCAGCGGACTTTGCGCAATTTTCCACGCCAGCGCGTGTTCGCGCCCCCCAGCACCTACCACAAGAACCCGCATGCCTGTTCTCTCCTTTTGCCAACTTTAATAAAAGGCTAAACTTATAGAATCTGTAAACTATTTGCAAGCCCGACCCACTTAAATAATGTAGGAAGCCCTGATATACAGCGCTAAATGATTGCAACAAGTAATATCGGAATTGGTATATTTTCAAATATTTAATATATTTACCGCTTCTATCTAAAAACAATGATAAACGCCATTATTGCTTAAAGTGTCCGATTCCGACCCTGACATTTACAGAGCCGATTCTTCGGAAAAAGTTTCTTACGGCAAGTTTTATCCACTATTGGAAGAACTTCAACCATTCTTTTTCTATACCCGCAAAGTGGGCGGAACAATAGACTCTGTGCGTTCCCGTGTGGTGAGCGTGCTCGATTGTTCCCAAGAAGAATTCCCTCCAAAGAAAAAAGATGATGATGACGAAGATTTAAGAACCGCTGAGGGATTTGAGATTATACAAAATGGCCTTACAAAAATCCCGGTTAGAAAAATATGTAATTGGCATTATAAGAAAAGACGGGTCCACAGCCTGGTTGCAAATGCGCGAGGCTATTATAATGGAAGGAGATCGCTGGGAAATTCTGATAGAAGACAATGGTGCGGGTTTCGATCAAAAATCTGCCGACAGAATATTCAAACCTTTTGAAAGACTACACGGGCGAAGCGAGTATGAAGGAACAGGAATGGGACTCGCCATTTGCAAAAAAATCGTTGAACGCCACCGCGGGGAGATTTCTGCTGAGAGCGAAAAAGGTGTAGGCACCACCTTTAAATTGGTTCTCCCAGAAAACCAATAAACGGATAAAAGCTTTTTAACTACCTTCCCACCCAAAAACGATTACCCGAAATTACATGTCTTTAAGCTCACACGATTCAAAATCGACAACCCGGACCGGACCCGGAAAACTCAACCACTCTTTCCGACTCATTGAGTTGATTGCTGTCTGAAGTGATTCGAGGTCTGAGCGAGAAGCTTTTCCTCCGTAGAAGAGTTTACTCGCTGACCAGCAATCGGCAAGTTGGGATCTGTTGCTCTGATCAAACGGGTCTTCGGCACGGGTAACCATAAAACCCAGAACATGGACTCCACATTGACGTGCCATTACAAATTCGCGTGTTGTCGCATCTAACGAAGAAAGTTTTGCAGAGTTGTATTTAATAACAGGTGTCGCGTTAAAAGTTAAACGAGTTACGGTCATTTCATCCAAAAAAGAATCATTCTCCCAAATCACTTTTGCGCCCTGGTAATCGGTACAATATATTTCCCCTCCTCCAGCCCAAACAGGAGACCCCACCATCAAAATCATCAACAATAATATTCCTTGAATTTTCATATTCACCTCTCGATTGGCATGTCATCCATTCATTAACTTAATCAATATACATCCTATATAACAGTTCACTTCCTCCGAAATATAACAAAACAGGCCTGCCAGTTCAATTTAGTTTGATCTTGGGTTCATTTTTGAGAATAGATTGAATAGCCTCGGCATCTGGTGCCACAGGAGCCAACCGCAGGTATTCTCTTAAATGCTGTAATGCATTATTAAAATCATTTTCCTGTAAAAAAATAAGGCCCAGGTTTTTATGCACCCCTGCCATGGCCGGATTTTTCTCCTTCCCTTTTATTTATCGCTTCAATGAATAAGGTGATGGTGACTAGATAAAATACTGTTGCCATGATCGATGAACGGCTCGAAATATAAGTCATAGCTTGAGTATTGAGTGGATGAAGGGCAAATATCGACGCCGCCAGAAGAGGCATTTTGTATAAGACATTAAGTACTGTCGGATTGCTTCGCGTCATACAAAACAAAATTAATTGGCTCAGTCGATAAACAAGAAACACCGCTATAAGATGAAATGTGATATTGGATACGTGGTGACTCCACACTTCAAATTTACTGATCGCATAATTAATATTGAACGATAGGATGACCAAAGGACGCTGGGCATAACTTATTATAA
>CAJWQP010000120.1 GCA_913045445.1 uncultured Nitrospina sp.
ATCTTGAGAACTATCGCGATTTCGCGCTGTATTTCCAGGATGAGGACAACATCCTCGGTACGTCTTTCATGCCTTACCTGCAGAACGTTGCGGGACTCACAGGCGTGAACTACAGGTTGGAGCCGTGGTCCTACCGCGAAGATGAAGGTTGTGAACTGGGTAATATGTTCACAGCTTGTGTTGCCGCGTCAGGCGATCCTGCGACTCCGACTCTGAAGGCGCATGCCGGAGATCGTGTCATGATAAACATCTTTGGTGCTCATAATGAGCAGAACCAGATGTTTAATGTAGATGGTCACCAATGGCGTCGTCACTTGAACCAGGAGAACTCGGATATGATTGATGTAGAAGAGTTCGGCGGTGGCGAATACATCCAGGCCTTTATCAAGGCGGGTGGCACCTATAATAACCCGGGAACTTACCTGTGGCTGAATGCGCGTACGCCATATCAGCAGGCGGGTCAGTGGGGTTACTTCAAGGTTCTGCCTGCGGGCGACCGTTCTGTCCTGCCATTGGGCGGAGCGTCACCGAAAGGTGTTAAGTCGGCTTCTAAGGGTGCTGGAGATGACGTGCTATCGATGAACCGCTAACTAGTTCTTTTTGATAGCATTTACATTGCATAATGGCAGGGGAACCTTTCGGGGTTCCCCTGTTTTGCGTTTTACTTAAATTGTGGTAGAATGCGCGCCATCTTAATTCAGACATCGATGGAATTTGTTGGTGCATCCATTGTTTGTATTATTTGTTTGAGTGTTTATTTTTGTTTTTTGTTTAATTTAAGGAGGGTATTAGGTAATGAAAAAAGTTTGGATTGCAGTATTAACGTTGGTTGTTTCTGTTGCGTTGGCGGGAACAAGTTTTGCCAAGAAGAAGGGTTATAAAGAAGGGTCAGCTGGCGCTGGTTCTATCGCAGGTGTGGTTACTCTTAAGGGAGCGGCTCCAGCACCCATTATGGAGAACTTGGCAAAGGGTAAAAATGTAGAATTTTGCTCCAAGCACGCTGATGCAAAAGACGGAGTTCGACCTCGAGTAAAAGTTGCGGCCGCTGGTGGCAAATTGAAAGATGCAGTCGTTTTTATAGAAAACATTGACACGGGTAAACCTTGGGGCGATGGTGGCAAGTTTTCTTTTGACTTCACCCTTTGTGACGTTGTACAGAAAATGGGTGCAGTTCGTAAGCCTACCAAAGCTGAAAGAAAAACTGGCGGTATTGTAAAAGTAACCAACAATGATACGGACATTCTGCACAACCCACACGGTTATTCAGTTGTTGGCGCAAACCGCAAGACCTTGTTCAATAAACCTCTGCCTAGTAAAGGTGATGTGGCTGATGTGACCAAGAATCTCGCGCGGCTCAAAAAGAAAAAGGATAAGCATTTTTTCCTACAGTGTGATCAGCACAACTACATGGAAGCGGACGCTCGAGTTGTCTGGAATCCGTACTATGCCATTAGCGGAGCCGATGGTTCTTTCAAGATTGATGGTATCCCTGCAGGAAAATACAAAGTCACCGCATGGCAACCTTATGTTGGTGAAGTAAGTCAGGAAATAACAGTTGGTGATGGCGCGGCCACCGCTAACTTTGAACTTGCGGCTAAGTAAGTTTAGTTAAACCGATTCAATAAAGGCAGTACCGGAACGTTTGTTCCGGTACTGCTTTTTTTGTGCGTTAAAATAGCGTGGCAGGGGAGAGCGAGCCAGGTCGGTTACTCAGATTTTAATCGACAGCTTTGTTTTTGTTGAGGAATTCTTTTCGTAGCGACAGGACTTTTTGCAGGTGTTCGTGCTCAGCTTTTTCCAGCAGGACCAGCATGGTTTTGACTTCTATGTTATTGCACATTTCAGCCAGAAGGCCGTAGAATTCGGCGGCGACCTTTTCCGCTTCCACGGCAAAATCCAAAGCTTTCTCCAAACCCTTGAGCTTTGAGGCTTGCTCCATGATTCCATCAACTGAAGGAAAAATATCTGTCAGGAATTCTTTGTCTATCAAATCCCGGAGTCCCGGGTGGTCCTCCCAGCCATACACATCATCACCCTTTTGCTCCAGTATTTCTTTAAACTGGATCTCATGAAGAGCTTCTTCTTTGGCCATGATCTGCAAAAATTCTTTTAAAGTGGGATCTTCAGCATATTTTGACAGCTCGGCATAAAAAAGCCTGCCATCGCGTTCTATCCGTGTGGAAATTCCCAGCAACTCTTTGTTTGATATAACCATAACCCACCCAGGAGAAGGTTGATTCAAAAATCCATCTCGCCTTTAGATGAAATTAACTCAGAAAAGTCGCAGTATTTTATATAAATAATGTACAAAAACACAAATATCTCTTTAATTGATCTTATTTTTTCTATATTATTCCTAAAAAACAGACGTATTGCATTATTCTTGGATTTAAAGCGCTACATGTGAAGGGTTTTAAGCGAAGCTTTACAAAGGGGTGGTCTTGGATTTAAAGGGGTGGTCTTGGATTTTTTAATCAAATTCGCTGCAAATCTGCCGGAAGAAAATGGAAGTCGAGAAACTTTTGATAAACACCTTCTTCCTCATGCGGCAGTAATTTACCGATCAGCTTACCGGCTTTGCGGAACCGCTCACGGTTCTGAAGATCTAGTTCAGGAAACGTATTACATTGCGTTAAAAAACTTTACTCAGTTAAAAGACCGAGCTAAAAGTAAATACTGGTTGTTCGCTATCCTAAGAAACCTATTTCTCAAAGACATTGAAAAAAGCAAGAATAGGATCGAAATAGAGTTTGAAGCCGTTTGTGATAAACTCCATAATAATAGCCATCCTGAAAATGAATATTTAAAAGACGAGGTTAAACGTTACATCCAGTCTGCTTTGAACAAACTGGATGAAAGACTTCGTGAGCCGATCAGACTTTTTTATTTTGAAGGTCTGTCCTACCAGGAAATTTCCAAGCACCTTGATATTCCTATCGGCACAGTGATGTCCAGAATTGCCCGAGCCAAAGTTTTCTTGAAACGTGATCTGGTCCGTTCAGGCTCATCTTTTATCCCACAAGAGGAAAATTTGAACAAAATCTGGTAGATTTGGAAAAATCTTCCCATCGGCTCTACTCCCATTTCTCAGGGTCCCAGAATTATTCTGCCATGCGCCACAATTCTTTCTAAAACCCCGTCTTTCCCCTTTTCCTGAAAAGCTTTTCCAACATTAAAAAAAGTTTAATTTAAGGGAATATTTATCCTGCTTTTGTATCTTTAATGGTGCCTCCCATAGAAGGTAAGGTCCTCTCTTGAGGGCCGTGCGGGGGGCGGTTTGTTGGGTAACTCCTTGAAAAGTAATTTTTTATGTTGTTTATTCAGGTTTGGAAAGCAATTTCCCAACCAAGTTTTTTCCAAAAATTATTGATTTTTGGGTTTTTTATCAACCGGAGGGTTATTTATGACACGTAACACTTTTACCAACCCATCGCAGGGTCTTGGCAGGTGGATCATGATGATCTTAACCTTTGCCTTAGGCCTTGGCTTGAATCCCGCTTTCGCGGCGTCAGGTCCTGAGGATCACAGACAAGGACATGATCGACCGGCTTGGCTGGACAAGCTAGAAAATCAGGTGAACTACGAAGAAGTAATGAGCGGCATGGACGGTCGCCAGGATCGCCTGAACAACACGTTCATGAAGCTGATGGACCGTTTACAGGATAAAATCAAGGAACATGCCAGCCCGGCTTCTTCAGGCGGCGGATTCCACGATTCCTGGTCGGCGCATCAGTTAGGCCAGAGCTACCTGCTTGGACCTTCAGAAGCGGGTTTGTCAGTGAACAAAGGTTCTCATTGTCCGAGTAATGCTCCGGTCAAGAAGTACAATGTTTCGGCAATCAATGTCGAAATCATGCTGAACCAGTGGGGTGATTACTTTCCCGGCTATATGTATGTTCTCGACGAGAACATCGCCAGGGTTCGTACAGAAGAGAAGGCTAATGCTAAGTCTCGGGATGATGAGTTGGACCCGGGTATGGTATCGACCGGAATTCAAGGCGATGCCATTCAGCCACTGGTATTGCGTGCTAACCAGGGCGACTGTGTTCGCGTTCATTTCTCCAACAAGGTAGAAGATGAGGATGCTGGATTCCAGGTTCTTGGATCGGCAATGATCATCAGTTCTTCCGGGCTTCCGGCTTCTGCAGCTTCTGCAGGCGGTATCACCAAGTCTGGCGAATCTCAGGATTTCGAGTGGATGATTCCAATCGATGAGCAGGAAGGTAGCCACATGATTGAAAGTCATGCGGGTCGTGATCCTTCCGCTCTTGGTTTGATCGGTGCGTTCATTGTTGAGCCTAGAGGTTCTACGTACCTGAGCCCTTACAACGGGAAGTCCCGGCCGGATGGCTGGATGGCTATGATCGCGAACGACAACGCTAAAGACTTTCGTGAGTTTGTTCTGTTCTATCACGAAGTTGGCGATGAGTCTTTCCGACCTCTGAATCGCCATGGCGAAATGATTCCTCAGCGCGATCCGCTGACAGACGCTTATCGTCCTTCAGCCCGTGCTATGAACTACCGTTCTGAGCCGTTTGGTATCAACAATCTGGCGGTACAGGACAAAATGTTCCACTATGAAGACGAATCATTGTCTTATAGTTCGTATACATTTGCTGATGTTCCAACGACCATTCCACGTTCGTACCTGGGCGATCCGGCAAAATTCCGCCTGATTCATGGTGGTGGTGAGGTTTATCATTCTCATCATCCGCACGGTGGATCGATCCGCTGGACGCGTTCTCCGGCACGTGAGCCGCAACAGGCCAACCTGACCTATGCCGCATGGGATGGTCCGGTTAAATACCCGGTTGTCCGCACCACGACTGACCGTGTAGACG
>CAJWQP010000121.1 GCA_913045445.1 uncultured Nitrospina sp.
TTGAGTTGATAGGGCCATTATCTGTTTAAAATTGGTTGCCTACACACTTTTAGCCTGGTTGCTCTTCATTAAAAAGGTTTAATGTTTAGATAACTATATGTAATAAAATGACTTACATGTCATGTCGTCATTTTCGCTACAAAATCGGGCATTATTGTGATGATTATTTAATATATTGAAAACAAATGACTTATAACTATTATAGCTGTTGTTGATGGGCATCCATGCACTATAATATAATTGACAGCCAGACAGGCGTTATGCTAACTTCGGGGCATCTCTTGGGGTGCTGAACATTGCCCATTGAATGGGTAACATCTTAGAAAAGAACCATTGCAGGGTCATTTCTGCTACCTTGGTTGCCATCAAGGTCTCTTTTTTGAGGGTTTGGCACCCCTTTTTTCTTTTCCAGTGAACTTTCCCCTTATACAATCTTTTAAGGAAGTTATTTTTAAACTATTTTCTGTAACTCCACTTATGCGAACTCATTTCCCCCGTATTTACTTTGTTTTTTCGAGATATATCCGTTTTGTGTCAGTGATAGCCTTTGTTGTTCTTTTTCAAGTGAGCCTTGGTGACGTATGGGCTGATGAAAAAAGTGAAACGATTCCTTCTCTGGCGGAAACTATTAAGCTTGCATCGAAAGTCAATTCCGCAAGAAATTCTGGTAGTAAAGTTTTGTCACCCGAGGAGGTTATTTTCCAGGTTACAAAATATTATTACCAGATACAGACCAAAATGGAGCAACTGGAAACGGCGGAAGAAGTTAGAGGGCATTTTCAAAAAGCCGTGGACAAGTCAGAGGAAATTCTGGATGAAGGTGAAGGTGAGATTTCACAGTCGGATGTTACCAAGCTAAAGCTTGGTTTGTCGGACACCTTGAATAATATTATTGGGTTGAAACATGATATGCAGATAGCCAAGTTGCATCTGGGCCAGCTTATGGGGAAGGAGCTGGGTTCTGATAGCGATATGGCAGAGACAGATGTCATGCCCGTTGTATTTTCATACAATAGTTTTGATGATTATTTAAAAGCGCAAAGCTCATCCACTTCATCAGATAATTCAGTTGGCAAGGTCAGAGCGGCCTCCAGTAAAAACCCCAGACATTTCCCCGTAATACTAAGTGGGGACAATCGGCTGATACTTCATGAGCAATTTATCAGCGTGAAGGAAGCGCAAGCCAAAGTGAAACTGGGGAAAAAAAATAGAAAAATTTCCAGAGCTTTACTTGTTTCAGAAGCCGCCAACTACGATTTTGGAATAGGTGACTCCCAGGGGTTGTTTGAGGCCCTGATAATTTATACGCGTGTTTTGAGCGGATATCTGGGTTCTATATATACTTTCAACGTTGCGGTGGCTGAACTTGAAAAATTGAATACCGTTATGTTTAAGTGATGCAGAATTTTCACCAGATATTCCTTTTGATTTAATTAAAACCCGCTGTGCAGGGACTTTTTTACGCATTCTTTTCTTGACGCAAGGCCAGTTCATCTATAAGAATAGCCAGAATTATTAAAAACTCTGGCATTTCGGATGAATTAACTCTAAAAATACAGAAGAATTATTTTCCGGCGCGTAGGATATGAGTGAATCTGTTAAACACTGGATAGCGTTGAACATGGTGTTGGGCGTAGGAAAGACGCTTTTTCACAGGCTTGTTTCAACTTTTGGTTCGCCTGAAGAAGTTTCAGCTACACTGATGCAACTCGAATTGAAGGGATCAATACGTCAAAACCAGGGAAAAATGTTTGTTGCCAACTGTAACGTGGATGTATAGGAGAGGTTGTGGGTACTACTACAGTAAAATCCAAAGCGAAAGCAAAGGCCAAGCCTAAGGCTAAGTCAAAAGCCAAATCAAAAGCGAAGGCCAAGTCAACTCGGACGACGGGAAAAAAATCATTGTTGATAGTGGAGTCTCCTACCAAGGTCAACACCCTTAAAAAAATCGTTGGGAGGGATTTTATCGTCAAAGCTTCGGTTGGGCATTTAAAAGATTTGCCCAAGAAAAAACTTGGCGTCGATGTGGATAATAATTTTGCTCCGGAATACATTACAATTCGTGGCAAAGGAAAAATTCTCAGCGAATTAAAGACAGCGGCCAAAAGAGCAGAAAAAATCTTCCTGGCCCCGGATCCGGACAGGGAAGGTGAGGCCATTGCATTTCATATTGGTAATGAAGTAGCCAGGCATACTGAGGGAAAGATCTTCCGGGTGATGTTTAACGAAATCACCAAGAAGGCAGTAACCGAGGCTATAAGTAATCCCACAGAGGTCAACCTCAATCGGGTTAACGCACAACAGGCCAGACGTATTTTGGACCGATTGGTGGGCTATAAAATAAGCCCTATTTTATGGAAAAAGGTTCATCGGGGATTGAGTGCTGGGCGGGTACAGTCGGTTGCGTTGCGTATTGTGTGTGATCGCGAAAATGAAATTAAGGCGTTCAAAGCCGAAGAATACTGGACCATCACCCTCGATTTTGAAGGACAGGTTAAGCCTCAATTCCAAAGCAAACTGTTCAAGGTTGATGGTAATAAAGCGGAAATACCGAATCAGGCAGGCGCTGATGAAGTGGTCAAGAACATTGATGGCGCAGAATTTGTTTTAGATGATATCGTCAAAAAAGAAAGAAAAAGGAACCCCGCCGCTCCGTTTATAACGAGTACCTTACAGCAGGAAGCCTCGCGAAAACTTAATTATTCTCCCAAAAAAACCATGATGCTGGCACAGCGCCTGTATGAAGGCATTCCCATTGGAAATAAGGGGACGGTTGGTTTGATAACTTATATGCGTACAGACTCAACGCGATTGTCAACGGAAGCGACAGATATGGTTCGTGATTATATTGTTAACCGTTATGGCAAGGAATTCCTTCCGAAGGAACCGAACGTTTATAAAAGTAAAAAATCTGCCCAGGAAGCGCATGAAGCAATTCGCCCTACAGATTTTGAGTTAGAGCCTGCAGGAATGAAAGAATATCTTGAGAAAGATATGTTTCGTTTATACGAGCTTATTTGGTCGCGGGCAGTTTCCTGCCAAATGGTTCCGGCCATTCTTGATACGACTCAATTTGATATTCGAACGGGACAATATCTTTTCAGAAGTAATGGGTCTGTGGTCAAATTTGCAGGATTTATGCAGGTGTATGTCGAGTCAGGTGATGAGGAACCTGCCGAGCAGACGAGTAGGCCAGGTGATCGCATTCTGCCGGCATTGGAAAAAGGGGAGAAGCTGAAGTTGCTTGATGTTCACCCTGAACAACATTTCACCCAGCCTCCACCACGATTTACTGAAGCCATGCTGGTTAAAAAACTTGAGGAAGAGGGGGTGGGCCGACCCAGCACATATGCCGCCATCATCAGTGTTATTAAAGATCGCGATTATGTCAAAAATGAAGAACGCAGGTTGGCGCCAACTGAACTGGGTGTCTTGATTTCCGATCTTCTGCTTGAACATTTCCCTGACATTATGACCACAGAGTTTACGGCTAATATGGAATCGCAATTGGACCAAATTGAAGAGGGGTCAGCTGAGTGGGTTAAGACATTGCAAACATTTTATGTTCCCTTCAAGGCGGATCTGGATGAAGCGGAAAAGAAAATGAAAGATTTAAAGGCTGAGGTTGAAGAAACGGATGAGGTTTGTGATAAATGCGATCAGCCCATGATAATCAAGTGGGGACGATTTGGAAAGTTTATGGCCTGTTCCGGTTATCCCGACTGCAAAAATACGCGAGAGGTGCCCAAGCAGGGGCCTGACGGCAAAATGGTGTCCGAACCTGTTACTGTTGAAGGGCTGTGTGATAAATGTCAGGGGCCCCTTATCATAAAGGTAGGTCGTTTCGGAAAATTCATCGCTTGTTCAAACTATCCTGAGTGTAAATTTACCAAGCCGATTGACTTGGGCATCGCGTGTCCAGAGGATGCTTGCAAAGGAAAAATTGCCGGGCGCAGGTCTAAAAAAGGTAGAACATTTTATGGTTGTACCGCTTACCCCAATTGCAATTTTGTGTCCTGGGAAAAACCTGTGGGTGAAGCGTGTCCAGAATGTAAGAATCCTTATATGGTAGAAAAGTGGAAGAAAAATGAAGACACGTCGATAGTTTGCCCTAAATGTAAATTCAAAAAACCTTCAGCCGCTTAAAATCTCACAGAGGCCGTGAACGATTATCTGACTATACTGGGCGCGGGACTCGCCGGGTCTGAAGCGGCCTGGCAGGCCGCGGAACGTGGTATTCCCGTCCGGTTGTATGAAATGCGGCCAGTCAATCCAACACCTGCTCATAAAACTGACCATTGCGCCGAATTGGTATGTAGTAATTCACTGGGTAATAATCAAGCCCCCACCGCACCCCATCTTCTTAAAGAAGAACTTAGAAAATTCAATTCCCTTGTGATTTCATCGGGAGACTCTCATGCTGTTCCGGCGGGTGCCGCTCTTGCGGTAGATAGAGATTTTTTTTCCCAGGATATTACCCGTCGATTATCAGAGCATCCAAATATCACTTTGATACGGGAAGAGGTAACGGAAATTCCCAATGAGAGGCCTGTTATTATAGCAACGGGTCCACTCACTTCTCCCAGGCTTTCTGAAAGTATTTCGCGGTTGATAGGGCAGGAGTATCTTTATTTTTATGATGCGTTGTCTCCCATAGTAGACGCCAGTACCATTGACTATGATAAAACCTTTTTTGCTTCTCGCTATGACAAGGGTAGTGA
>CAJWQP010000122.1 GCA_913045445.1 uncultured Nitrospina sp.
GTTTTTTGCAAACCGATAACTATATTCCTGAGTGGGGACGTCATGTTGGGCAGAGGCATTGATCAGGCGTTACCCCATCCGAGCAATCCTGTCATATACGAGCAATATATGAAAAGCGCCAAAGGATACGTAGAAATTGCAGTGCGGAAGAATGGCCCCATTCCTTACCCTGTCAGTTATGCATACGTTTGGGGATATGCGCTTGATGAGTTTAAGCGGGTATCGCCTGATTTAAGAGTGATTAATTTAGAGACAAGCGTAACCAAAAGCGACGATTATTGGCTGAATAAGGGTGTCAACTACCGAATGAACCCGGAAAATATTGCCGTTTTGACAACTGCTAAAATAGATTATTGTTCTCTCGCAAATAACCATGTTCTTGATTGGGGATATTCAGGGCTTATGGAAACCCTGGAAACATTGAAAAAAGCCGATGTGAGAAATAATGGAGCAGGGAGAACCCTTACAGAGGCCGCAATGCCTGCGATTATGGAAATAAAAGGGAATGGCCGAGTCCTTGTGTTTTCCTATGGGACCACAACAAGTGGGATCCCTTCTAGTTGGGCGGCTTCGGATAAAAAACCTGGAGTAAATTTACTGAAGGATTTGTCCGATAAAGCGGTGAATTCTATCAAAGAAAAAGCGAAAGAATTGCAACAACAGGGAGATATCGTCGTTGTTTCGATTCATTGGGGAGGGAACTGGGGATATCAGATCGCTCCTGCACAAGTAAAATTTGCGCATAAACTGGTTGATGAGGCGGGCGTTGACATAATTCACGGACATTCCTCACACCATGTCAAGGGAATAGAAGTTTATAAAGGCAAATTGATTATCTACGGAAGCGGGGATTTTCTGAATGACTATGAAGGGATCGGCGGCTATGAGCATTTCAGAAGTGAACTATCGCTGATGTATTTTGTAAGTGTAGAACCTTCAACGGGAAAAATCGTCCAATTGCAAATGACGCCGACCCGGATTAAACACTTCAAAGTGAATAGAGGATCCAAAGCCGATGCGCTATGGTTAAGGAATATGTTGAACAGAGAGGGTAAAGCGTTTAAAACTGGCGCAAAACTGAACAAAGATAACACGTTAACCCTACAGTGGAATTAATTCGTCATCGTCACGAAAAATTTCTGTTCGACTTCAAAAAAAATATGATTGTCAGAAGTACATATGATAAGGGGGCCCCGATTAAATAGACTTTTGGAATTTAATAGGATATATTTTCATTATTGACAAATTGTATGGTAAAAAGGATAGCTGATGAGCGGCGTTGACATGCAGGCAAGAGAAGAGAAAAAGTGAAATGCGATTCAGGCCTTGTATAGACTTGCGCAAAGGGCGGGTCGTACAGATTGTGGGCGGCTCTCTTCAGGACGGATCCCTCGATGTTCTAAAGATCAATTTCGAGACTGAACGCTCTGCAGAGGACTTTGCACAAATGTACAAGAAGGATGATCTCCCGGGCGGTCATGTGATCTCCCTCGGACCCGGAAATCAGGACGCGTCGTTCTCAGCCCTTCGCGCATTCCCAGGGGGGTTCCATATGGGTGGCGGCATTACCCCGGCCAATGCGATGGACTATCTCGATGCCGGAGCCAGCCATGTGATTGTCACCTCCTACATATTTTCCGATGGTCATGTCGAAAAGAACCGACTCCGGTCACTCGTGAAAACAATCGGTAGGGACCGGCTGGTTTTGGATTTGAGTTGCCGAAGGCGGGGATCGGATTTCTGGGTTGTGACCGACAGGTGGCAGCGTTTCACAGATGTACCGGTGAACCGTGATACGCTTTTCCAACTGGCAGATTATTGTGACGAATTCCTTGTGCACGGTGTTGATGTTGAGGGTAAGATGCAGGGGATTCAGCCCGACCTTGTTGAGATCCTGGGCAAACATGCCCCCGTCCCCGTGACGTACGCCGGTGGCGTCAAGGATCTATCGGACTTGGACAGAGTGAAGGATCTTGGCCGAGGTAGAGTCGACCTGACGATCGGGAGTGCCATGGATATTTTCGGCGGAAACATCCCATACAGGAGCATTGTCGAATGGCAACGCTCAAACCAATGAACCGGGAGAGTCGTCACATGATCACCTAGATCTCATCTACATCGTATATGATAAAAAATTAACTCAACCTTAACGCCCAAGATTCACCGGAGCGTCGCAAGGCGTTCAAGCAGTCTGTCATACCCGCCGGCGACGTTTTCCCACAAAAAGGACTTCATTTCCTGTGCCAGTCGGATCCGGATGATTTCATACCGCTTATAATTCGAAATTATCGCAAAAAGCTTTTCAACAAGGTCGCGTCTGTTTTTATAAAGAAAGTCTCCATGGAACGCTTCGGGGAGAATCTCAGGATATGAAAGCCTGTCAGGCAAAAGCGGCACACATCCCATCATCATCGCTTCTATTACGGACATGCCGAAGTTCTCCTGTATGGCAGTGCTGATGACGACCGCCCCCCGTTTAAGCCATTTTTCATACTCCTTCCTTAAAGGAATATGGCCGAACTGAAGAATTCTGTCCTTAAATTTTTCTTTGGCCTGGATAAAAGTTTCGGGTATCATCCCAAAGTTGTCTCCCATGAGTGCGATACGAAAATCGAGCCCTCGGTCTTTGAGCTCTCCAAGCACCTTGAAAAACATTTCGTGGTTTTTATCAAAACTCCACCTGTGGTTCCAGACAATGAGAGGCGGATTCGTCTGCTTTTCGGCATCGATATCCCCGTAGGGTGGCAGCTTGATACCGGGATAGAGAACTTCGGATTTTTCACGGATCTTATCGGCCAACCCCCGGGGCCTGAAATCGCGCCCCCTTTTCAGAAACTCCGGTACGGCAGTTAAAAAGGCATCCCTGTGCATTTGCGAATTAAACACAACCATGTCGGCTACAGCCGCGGTGGTAATGTTGATTATTCCAAGCTGAAAAACGCTTTTGTCGCCGGGCGGCTGGGGATAGGTCATCTGATTTTCATGAAAATATACAAGGACAGGTGGACAGGGCAAACCGACAAGCGCTTTGAAATCCGCCAGGTTGAAGAGATCGGTGACGATGATGCCTTCATATTTGTCAAGTGGAGGGATGATATCCGCGATATGGAGCGCTGCTCCAAGCATTCGCCAGCGCCAGTTTTCCCCGGGCATGGAAACAACATCGATATCATGGGAGGAGAATTCAGACAGTCCGTTGACAAAAAGTGCATGGGACCCGAAACAGTATGTTTCGATAAATAGATATTTCAGAATGGATCACCTAAAAGCGTTGTTTATTTGGAATTGGTTTGCGAACAAAATTGTATACGGAAGGTGGGCCTGCCGGTCAATATTTAATATTTGATATAGTTCCCTTTGTTTTACCTTTAAAGGGCTTGAAGTTTTTTGAATAAGCGATTATACAACTTCGGTTTACATTTTCGGTTTTATATAAAAATGAGTTGAGATTGAGACAGAACAGACAGGATCGTAAAACAATTATCCAAAACGGGAGATCCATTAACATGGTAAAAAAGAAAATACTCTTTAGTTTAAGCAACCTGATTTTAATCGTTGGATTAATCGCATGCGACAACGATACTACTCAAACCAAACAGACAGCACCGACCGTTCAGCAGAGCCAGCCATCGGTTCAAGCTTCCGCCGCTCCTCAACCCGGCACAACCAAAGGAAAGGTGTTGGAAAAAATGGATGCGAGCAACTACACCTATGTGAGGCTGGATGACGGTGCCGGAAATGAAATCTGGGCCGCCCTTTCCAAAACAGAATTAGAGATAGGGGAGGAAATTTCATTGATTGGTGGCACTGTTATGAGTAATTTTAACAGCAAAGCCTTGAACCGGACATTTGAGTCGATCATCTTTGCCTCGGGTGTAGTTAGAGGTTCCGGAGATAAGACGGCCCAGGTCTCCACCAGCTCCCACGGCATGGCTTCACAGTCATCCGGTGGAAGCGCCCGTACGATTGTGGCTTTCGCAGACCTGAAAGTTGAAAAATCAACCGCTCAAAACGCCTACACAGTCGATGAACTTTTCGCGAAAGCTGTCGATTTGAATAAACAAAAAATAACGGTAAAAGGGCTGGTTGTGAAGTTTTCCCCTAACATCATGGGAAGAAACTGGATACATATTCAAGACGGTACCGGAGACCCGGCGAAAAATACACATGACCTGGTGGTTACGTCATCGGAAACCACAGAGAAGGGTGCGATCATCTCCATAGAAGGTGTTCTATCCGCTGATAAAGATTTTGGTTCCGGATACAGTTACGATATAATCATCGAGGAAGCGATGGTCGTGAAAAGCGAATGAGGTCTCAAAACACTCGTCATCAATTTTTTGGCGAGTCACCCTAACGCTGCAATAATTTCACTTTTTGCAACGTTAGAGTTTTTAGCCCAGAGAGTTTTATTCAAGTTCAATAACAGTTATTATTAAATCAAGTAGTTAAGTAAAATTTTACTTCTC
>CAJWQP010000123.1 GCA_913045445.1 uncultured Nitrospina sp.
GCTCTGGAAAAATTTGGCATCGGATGTACAGGAAGTCGGTTCCTCAACGGTACGCTGAATTTACATCGAACTTTGGAAAGGGACATCTCTGAATTTCTCAACCGGGAAGATTCGATCGTCATGTCAACGGGATTTCAGGCAAATCAGGGGACCATCTCCTGCCTTTTGGGACGGAAGGATATTGCCTTTTCTGACCGCGAAAACCATGCCAGTATTTATGAGGGTTGCGCGGTCGCGCCCGGTAAAACTTTGCGCTACCGTCATAATGATATGGAACACCTCGAATACTTGCTTAAAAAAAATTCCCAGACAAAAGGGAAGCTTATTATCACCGATAGTGTTTTTAGTATGAGTGGTGATGTTGCCAACCTTCCGGACATTGTAAGACTCGCGAAAAACTATGGTGCTACTTTGCTGGTTGACGAGGCCCACGGAATGGGAGTTTTGGGTGACTGTGGAAGAGGGGCTTGTGAATATTTCAATGTAGAAAAAGATGTTGATATTTATATGGGTACTTTTTCCAAGAGCCTGGGATCCATCGGTGGCTTTATTTCCGCCAAGTCAAGTGTGGCTGAGTATATCCGGCATAAAGCTTCCGCATTTATTTTCACCGCCGCTTTGCCGCCCGCTTCAGTTGCCGGGGTTATCGCGGGTCTTCATATACTCGCTGATGATGGCGAGCGGAGAAATCGCTTGCATGAAAACACTGCCTATGTCAAAAGAGCTTTTTTTGATATGGGAATCCAGGTGAATAACAATCAGGTGCCCATCGTGCCGGTACAGATTGGTGATGAAGCGCTTACCCTTTACATGAACAGGCTCCTGTTTGATGATGGAGTTTTTGCCGGTGTTGCGGTATCACCGGTAGTCCCTCCCTTGAAAGCCATGATTCGTACAAGTTATACTTGCGAGCATACTCAGGAAGACCTGGATCAGGTTTTGGGTTCTTTTAAGAAGAACATGAAGCAATTGGGTGTGTTTCCGCAGTAATGGTTTTAAGAGTTAAAAAAGTACAGACCCCCGCCGATAAAAAATGTTTCATTCGACTGCCATGGAAAATCTATGGCGATTACCCCTCCTGGGTTCCTCCGCTGATCAGCGAGCGTGAAAAGTTTTTAAACCCCGAAGTTAATCCATTTTTCAAAGATGCCGAAGTGAATTTATTTATGGTTGTTTCGGGCGACCAGATTCCCGTAGGGAGAATTGCCCTCACCCTGAACAAGGCGTATGGCAAGTTTCACTCCGAGCGGGTGGGGTTTTTTGGCATGTTTGAGGCGATTGATGATAAAAAAGTTTCAGGCATGTTGCTCAATACAGCCGAGAACTGGTGTCGGGAAAAAAAACTCAACAAGCTTGTGGGGCCGTTAAATTTATCGATTAACCATGAAAGTGGTTTGCTCGTGGATGGATTTGATGCTCCACCAGTCATTGGAATACCCTACAATCCGCCATACTATGTAGACTTGATAGAGCAATGGGGGATGTGCAAAGCTAAAGACCTTGTCTCTCTTAAACTAAACTTAACGCAAATTCCAGAGTATCTGGAATCGGGAGTATCTCGTTTGCGAAAAAGGGATCGTTTTACCGTCAGACCAATACGCATGAACCGGTTTAATGAGGAAGCGGATATCATGTGGGATGTTTATAACTCAGCATGGACTGCTAACTGGGGTTTTGTCCCGATGGCGCGGGAAGAATTTGATTATTCTATTAAAGAGGTAAAAAGCTTTATTCAGCCAGAGTATTTTCTCATTGCAGAGGTCAAGGGGGAACCTGCTGGATTTTCCATCACGTTGCCAGATGTCAATCAGGTCTTGAAGAAGATGGACGGGAGCCTTTTTCCTTTAGGTTGGGCAAAATTTCTGTGGAATAAAAATAAAATAAATTCATACAGAGTTATCGCCCTGGGAGTGAAGAAAAAATATCGGCGCCTGGGAATCGACGCTGTATTCTATTACGAGACATATAAAAAGTTTCTCGAAAATAAAATAAAATGGTGCGATATGTCCTGGGTGCTTGAGGATAATAAAGATATGCTCGCACCAATTGAGCGTATTGGTGGAAAAATATACAAAAGGCACAGAGTTTATGAGCGCAGTTTCGACTCTTGAAGATAAAACGGCAGTTGTCACTGGGGCCAGTGGATTTATCGGCAGTCATTTGGTCGATTATCTGGTGGGCCAGGGGAGTATTGTTCATGCCGTGATCCGAAAGACCAGCGATCATAGATGGCTGAATAAATCCGATCAAGTCAAAATTCATATAGCGGATCTGGAGCAAGATCAACCTCTGCCTATTTTGGAAAAGGCTGACTACCTGTTTCACTGCGCCGGTCTAACCAAGGCCAGGACAAGGGAAGGATATTTTCGAGGCAACGCCCATGCCTGTGAGGTATTGTATAAAAACTGTATGCTAAGCAGGAATAACTTTAAGGCGATAGTACACTTAAGTAGTCTGGCGGCGGCTGGGCCGGGCAAGCCGGGAGAGGGCGTTCAGGAAAATTTGCCATGTAAACCAATAACGTATTATGGGGAATCGAAACTCAAGGGAGAAGAAATTGCTGTGAAGCATGGCTCATCTCTCCCCGTGGTGGTTATTCGTCCACCGGTAGTATATGGTCCAAGAGAATCAAATTTCTTCGTTTATCTGAAATCATTGAGTAACGGATGGAATCTTAAAATCGGGAAAGCCCGCAAGGAATTATCTTTGATTTATGTTGCAGATCTGGTTCGGGCGATGGTTCAAGCGGCACTTTGTTTCCCGAAAAATAAAAAAATATATTATGTGACAGATGGAAATACCTACTCTTGGGAGGATGTCGCGGATTCGTCAATGCGAATACTTAATGTCAATGCAAGGTCCCTGGTCATTCCAGAATCAGTGCTGGGCGTGGTCGCTAATTGTGTGGAAGCCTTGTCCTGGTTCAGTTCGAAACCATCGCTTATTGATCGGCAAAGACTGATTGATATTCGCCAAACATCCTGGGTTGCTTCACCTCAGTCATTTTTTGATTCACATGGATTTCAGCCTGAATATGATTTGGCCAAAGGTTTATATGAAACCATAGAGTGGTACAAAGCAAATAACTGGTTGTAAGAAATGAATGCTCCTGTGGAACAAATTCCTTCTGTTAACGAAATAGTTGAACCTGTTAACCGTTATTTTCACAATCCCATGGCTAAAGGTATTGTGGAAATATTAAAGCACACCTGGGTGACTCCTGATCAGGTAACGTACACTTCTATTGTTGTCGGTCTTATATCTGCATATTATTTTAGTGAAGGAACTATGTCATCGTTCTTTCTCGCGGGTCTTTTGCTTGAGTTAGTGTTGATTTTGGATTGCGTGGATGGGCAGCTGGCTCGCGCTAAAGAGTGTGTTAGCGAGTGGGGGCGTCTTCTGGATGGTGTCGCGGGTTACATCATTTATCTGGCAGTTCTGATTGGAATAATGTTGGGTTTGGGGCAACACTATACCGTTCTGACCGTGATAGGAGTGCTCACTATCCTAAGGGCAATATCTTATGATTATTGCAAGCTGACGATGATAACTATGATCCAAAAAGGGTATGATGGAAACGAGAGGGAGGTGTCTGACACCTATGTAAAGATACTGAATAAACCTTCGGGTCTTCTTAAAATTTATTTTTATTATCTTCAGCTTCAACAAAAAATATTTACAGGGCAATTTACAAGTTTGCATCAGTTTGGTAAAAAAATTGATGCGGATAACAAGGCCGGTTTGTTGACTCCTGAACAAAGAGAAGGTTATCGGGAAAAAGTTGGCACATTAATGACTGTATGGAGCTGGAATGGAGTAGATTTGCCGATCTTTTTACTGGTATTAGTTTCCATTTTTGGAGCGCTGGAGTTCTTTTTGTTTCCCTTAGCCTGCCTTCTGGCGGTACAGTTCTTTTTTACGATGATTTGTCACCGGGTTCAAATGCGAAGTATGCTCATCATTAAAGGAAGTAATATTTAGAATTGATGGATTGTGTGTCGGCTTTTGTTGATATTCTGTTTGTTATGTGGTCAGAGGGTTGAGTGATATGACGGACGAGACAGATGAGGTTTGTAAGGTTCTTTACATAGAAGATAAGTCTGATACCATTTTGTTGGTAAAAAAAATCCTGTGAAGACGAGCGCAAATAAAGTTTCTTGTGGCAATAGAAGCCAACCAGGGAATAGAAATGGCGATAGAGTATCAGCTAGATCTTATTTTGCTCGATATAAACCTTCCTGGCAAAGACGGATTTGCCGTTATGGAGGAACTAGGCAATGACAAGAGAACAAAAGCTATTCCTGTTATGGGACTCAGTGCCAATGCCCGCAGGGAAGATATTGCCAAGGGGCTTTCTTTAGGATTTGCAGGATATATAACCAAGCCTATCGATATTCCTCAGTTTTTAGAACAAATCGATAGTTTTTTTTGTTTTAGCTCATAAGCTAGAGCGTAATATTCCTTT
>CAJWQP010000124.1 GCA_913045445.1 uncultured Nitrospina sp.
CGAAGGAGAAACAGATTCCTGGCGTCTGGCGCGGATCATCAACCGATGGGTTTACGATAATATGGAAAAGGCGCTGGTCGATACGGTGACAGCGGTGGATGCCTTGCGGGAGCGGCGCGGTGAATGTCAGTCCCATACCTATTTATTCACAGCACTGGCTCGCGCGGCGGGCATCCCCACCAAAGTTGTGAACGGACTGGTCTATTCCGAAGACTACGGTGGCTTTCTTTACCATGCCTGGCCAGAGGTTTTTGTGGGTCAGTGGCGGGCATTGGACCCTACACTCGGACAGGATTCTGTCGATGCGACACACATTAAACTCACCGAGAATGAACGGGAAGACCCTCTCAAGCTGATGGAGTTTGTAGGGCGAGTAGGTATAGAAATTGTAGAGTAAATCAAGCCCTGAGTCCTCCCTCTGTAAATTTGACATACCAAATATTTGTGCCCCAGATCCCCGAAAAGCCCATAATAAAGGGGTTTCCATCTATTGCCTGACAGGGCTAATTTTTCAACGGAAAAATCGGTGTAAATTATTAAAAAACAAAAAGTTAAAAAAAATCTTGTCGGACCTTGGTTTTTGTTTGACAACCCAATATATTGTGTATATTTTAATACCTGACACTAGATATGGGTATTTAGTTTTTCAGGCATCACTTCAAAACGGGGAAACGTGACAGTGGAAAAGGGCAGTACCTTCCTTTGAAAATTCGCTTTAAACAGCCTCATTTTACGGATAAATAGTTTTCTCTAAGCAGGTAAATCGTAGCGGAGGTTCATGTGCAAATAAGCCGGGTATTCACTAAAGATCAGAGCGATCCATACAGCGGAATTGAGTTTGTAGAAAGAACTTCGAAAATCACTGGCACGGATGGTTCAACCGTCTCCGCAATGGAAAAGGTGATGGCTCCGACCTTTTGGTCTCAAGTGGCTGTAGATATCATGGCCCAGAAGTATTTCCGCAGAGCGGGAGTTCCGACTTGCTTGAAGAGGAAGCTGGAAGAAGGTGTCCCTGAATGGCTTTGCCCTAAAGAAATAGACCACGAAGCACTGTCTCAGCTTCCAGAATCTGAGCGGATGAGTGGTAGTGAAGTCGATTCGCGCCAGGTGTTTCATCGTTTGGCAGGTTGCTGGACCTATTGGGGCTGGAAAAACAATAGTTTTGAAAGCCAGAAGCAGGCACGCAACTATTACAACGAGATGTGTCATATGTTGGCGAGTCAGATGGCGGCTCCCAATTCTCCGCAATGGTTCAATACGGGTCTTAACTGGGCCTATGGTATAGAGGGTCCGGCTCAGGGGCATTATTTCTTCAATACGGAAACCAATGAGGTTGAAAAATCCAAAAACGCTTATGAGCGTCCGCAACCTCATGCCTGTTTTATTCTTTCTGTTAAAGATGATCTCGTTGGAAAAGGTGGAATCATGGATCTTTGGCAACAGGAGGCAAGGCTGTTCAAATTCGGATCGGGCACCGGTTCCAATTTTTCCAACCTGCGTGGCGAAGGCGAGGCTCTTTCAGGCGGTGGTAAATCATCGGGACTCATGAGCTTCCTCAAGATAGGTGATCGTGCGGCAGGGGCCATTAAGTCTGGGGGAACCACACGGCGTGCCGCCAAGATGGTGACTCTCGATATCGACCATCCGGACATAGAGTCGTTCATTAACTGGAAAGCCAGAGAGGAGAGGAAGGTCGCTTCACTGACCGCAGGTAGCCGCATCGTCAAACGGCGACTCAAGGAAGTCTTTCTCGCTTGCTGGGATGAAGAATTTGCTGAAGGTAATCGTTTTGATGTCAAAGAAAACACCCGACTCAGAAAAGCGGTGCGACGGGCTTTGGAAGATTTTATTCCAGAAAACTATGTCTACCGTGTGATTCAGCTGGCACAGCAAGGTGTCAGGGATTTTGAGTTTGAAGAGTATGACACCAGTTGGGAGTCTGAGGCTTACGCCACAGTTTCCGGACAGAACAGTAACAACTCTGTACGCCTGACCAACGACTTTCTGCGGGCAGTGGAATATGATGACAACTGGGAACTTCGTCAGCGCACCGATGGCAAGGTGAGCCGTACGCTAAAAGCCCGCGAGTTGTGGAATTCTATCAATGAAGCCGCCTGGGCCAGCGCCGACCCCGGACTCCAGTTCGACACCACGATCAACGAGTGGCACACCTGCCCCGAAGAAGATCGCATCCGCGCTTCCAACCCGTGTTCAGAATATATGTTTCTTGATGATACAGCCTGCAACCTGGCTTCGATAAACTTGATGAAATTTTTCAACGAAAACACCGGCACATTCAATGTGGATGGCTTTCGTCATGCCTGCCGTTTGTGGACGCTGACACTTGATATTTCCGTAGCCATGGCGCAGTTCCCCAACGCCGAGATAGCGCGCAAGAGTTACGAATACCGTACCCTGGGCTTGGGTTATGCCAACCTGGGGGCGTTGCTCATGGTTCTGGGGATTCCTTACGACTCAGACCAGAGCCGGTCTATGACCGGAGCGATTTCGGCGTTACTGACCGGAGCGGCTTACGCGGCATCTGCCGAGTTGGCTAAAGAGTTGGGGTCTTTCCTGCAATACGAGAAAAACAAGAAACACATGATGCGTGTTCTGCGTAATCACCGAAGGGCCGCCCTGAATGCCGATCGGCAGGAGTATGAAGGGCTAACGGTTTTTCCTCAGGGGATCAGCGCGGAATATTGTCCCAATAATCTACTGGTTGCGGCTAAAAAAGCCTGGGGTGATGCCTTGGAACTGGGCGAAAAATACGGATTCCGTAACGCGCAAACTACATGTATCGCCCCCACTGGAACCATTGGTTTGCTGATGGATTGTGATACCACGGGCATTGAGCCGGATTATGCCCTGGTTAAATACAAGAAACTTGCGGGCGGCGGATATTTTAAAATCATCAATCAATCGGTTCCTTCTGCTCTCAGACGGTTGGGTTATAAACCCGAAAAAATCAGGTCTATCATCGATTACTGTGTTGGGACCGCCAGTCTGGAAAACTCTCCGCATATCAATCGCGATTCTTTAATGGCAAAAGGGTTCACCGATGAAATTCTTGCAAAAGTTCAGGATGAACTGCCCAAGGTGTTCGATGTCACATTTGCTTTTAATAAATTTGTTCTGGGTGAGACCTTCTGCAAGGAAGTCCTCGGTATTGGTGAAGAGCTTGATGCCTTTGACTTTAATATGCTCGAATATCTTGGTTTCACAGAGGATGAAATTTCTGAAGCCAATAACGTTATCTGTGGCACCATGACCGTAGAGAACGCTCCGCACCTAAAAGAGAAGCATTACCCAGTATTTGATTGTGCTAACAAATGCGGAAAGTATGGCAAACGATTCATCCGACCTGAAGCTCATATTCACATGATGGCGGCGGCGCAACCGTTTCTTTCCGGCGCTATTTCTAAGACCATCAATATGCCTAATGATGCAAGCCTTGAAGAAGTGGATAAGGCCCACATGCTGTGTTGGAAACTCATGCTCAAAGGCACGGCGGTTTATAGAGACGGTTCCAAACTGAGCCAGCCGCTCAACAGCGTTGTCAGTGAAGAGTTCAAAATGCTGGATGTTGAGGATGACGCAGAGAAGCAACCGCTCAAGGTTGCTGAGAAAATTGTTGAGATCATACGCGAAAGAAAACGGAAAACCCTACCTCATCGCAGAGCGGGTTACACCCAGAAAGCGGTGATCGCGGGGCACAAAGTTTATCTGCGTACTGGTCAATACGATGATGGGTCACTGGGTGAAATCTTCATCGACATGCACAAGGAAGGTGCCGCCTACCGCAGTCTCATGAACTGCTTTGCTATAGCTATTTCTCTTGGGCTCCAACACGGTGTACCGCTGGAAGAGTTTGTCGATGCGTTTGTGTTCACCCGTTTTGAGCCTAACGGCATTGTCACGGGTAACCAACGCATCACCATGGCCACCTCCACTATTGATTACATTTTCCGGGACCTGGCTATTCACTACCTTGATCGTACCGATCTTGCCCAGGTAACTCCAGATGATCTCAGGGCGGATGCCATAGGTAAGAACGATGAGTCGGCGCCTGATGAAACTACTGAAGAGGTGTCCGAAGGCGAGCCTATGGTCCAGATGGAAGAAAACGGGCAATCGAAACCCAACCTGATCGCTCTGCCCGGTAACGG
>CAJWQP010000125.1 GCA_913045445.1 uncultured Nitrospina sp.
ATTACGCATTATTCAATCATCTCAGTGAGTGTATGAAATCGGCATAAATGTCGCGGTGTACTAGTAATATAATGACGCCTCTCTAAGAAGGAAACTTTCATTCTTCACGTTTTATCCCGTACTCAATATTCGCAGGAAAATGATGGTCTAAGGTGGTGGTGACTCCATCGGACCAGTGGACGTCAATACGCTCAACCGATTCATATTCCCCCAATCCAAAATGAACCGTCGGCGCGTCGAAAGAATGGAATCCACCACTCATCTTGATCTCGCGCATTTGCCTGCGTTCCTCATTGGGACCATAATGGATCGTTACTTTACATCCGACACAATCCCTGTTCCCGCCTGCGTCCCTCAGTTTGAAGGTGATGCTGTTGCCCTCGGTATCGTTATTGATATACACGTTAAACGGACCGTATAGGGTATTCGCTATGATATCCAGATCACCATCGTTGTCGATATCTATGTAGGTATAAGATGAACTGTGGTCGCGATCGTATAGCCCAAACTCTTTCTCCGATGCAGAAAATCCTTGCCCCTGCTGATTGTGGAAAAAATTGTTGGTGGTGAACTCCTGTGTGATGAGAACCCCATTCACGACATAAATATCCTGCCACTCGTCGTTATCGAGATCGGCAAAGCGTGCGTTCCAGCTCCATTCTCCTGTTTCTATCCCGTTCGCCTTTGAAACATCTTCATATTTTTGATCCGTTTCACCACTCAGAAGGATATTCAAAAATGACTGGTAGGGAATTTCTTTGTCCCGGTCAAACTCCAGCAACTTTTTCGCGAAATAATATTTGCATAAATTTCTGCCTTCAGGATGCCCTCGGGAAATTCTTGCACAAAGTCTGGAGTCCTTCCGGTGCGCCGCCAGCAGGAACATGCGCGTGACCATGCAGTCGCGCACATCTGCCTTGTCAGCCAGCAGGGTACAGCGTTCGGCGATGTTCTGTTTTTCCGGATTGAGTAGGGTCGTCAACTTCAAAAGATGATGACACTCTGCTGACGAAAGCGCGCTTTCACCGGAGTCGCAAAATTCGCGTCCAGCCGATTGCATATCATCGCCAAAAATATTGGACACCACTGCGATGCCCTTGGTGAATCCGATATTCGCCAGATAAATATCAGGTGTCAGGTCGTTATCGATATCGCCCGTGTCGATGCTCATCGTGTTCTCGGTCGTTACAGGAATGAATCCATCCTGTTTCGTTATCTTTTCAAACTGACCCGATCCCTTACCCAGATAGTATGTATCCGCCACCTGGTAATCGTTGCCTATGGAAAGATCGAGATGACCGTCTCCATTGATATCAGAAAACAGCGCCGAATGAGTTTGTCCCGGTATTCCCGGCAGTTCACTCATTTCAAATTTTAGATTTTTATTAAGAACGATTTGATTAATAGAGTTATCCATCGGTGTACGAGTAATCACACCGAGAAAATAGTTTCCGTTCACAATGTCGAGGAATCCGTCTTCGTTCAAATCGGCGAATCCAAGAGCGCTGGTGAGCAGAGCCTCACCATTGGGAACTTTGATGAGTCCGCGTTGTCCCCCCTGCCCCAGCGGATTGAGCCACATATGATTGCCGCCATCAAACGCGGTGAAGAACACATCCAGCCAGCCATCGTTATTCATATCTACAAGAGCCACACTGACCCCCTGTAGTCCCATCAAATGATTCATAGGTACCGGAAGCTCTGTAAAATGTTTCCCGTTTACATTGCGGTAGAGCTGGAATCCGTTATCCGTCGCCACAGCAAGGTCGGTCCATCCGTCCCGGTCGATATCGCCGGAAGCGATGCCGCGCCCGAAAAACAACGGATCATGAAAGTTTCGCGAAGTGATTTTATTGCTGTATGAAATGCCCCAATAGAGTCCTGATGATTTCGTAAATTTTTTATCACCCGTTTTCACACGCGCAGTATGTGGAACCGACTCAACAATAATATTTTCCCGGCGTAGAAAAACTTCGCCTTCTTGCTCAGCTGGTGAGCCCGCAAGTTTTTTCCATTCAGAAAAATCCGTTTCCAGTTTTTCATTTGATGAAACATCTTCCAACTGCTTTCCGTCCATCACCTGATCGAATTGAGACAGCCATTCGACATGCCGGTAGTTGGTGTATGAATTGCCCACATATCCGACACCGACACCCAGCACACAAACGATCAGGTAAAGCTGGACCGCCAGGCGCAGGGAAAACATGTTATAGACGATCATCGCCGAATAAATACTGAAGGTTCCCAGAGTAAACAAGAGGGTCATGACAAATCCGGGTGCGAGCCCCGACATCATCATCGCCTGCGCCAGCATGATATCGAAAGCTATGGGAAGCGGCATGAAGGTGCCCATGAACGCCATAAAACTCAGGTTCACGAGGTCTGGTTCCAGTCCGATCAAATGCTCAAAACTCCACAAGTGACTCAGCAGACTACCGAGGAATCCCGCAAGCAACATCAGCGGCACCGTGCGTATGAAAATGTAACGGAAGCTGGTCCAGTAGTCGCGTCCCGCTCCGGAAACTGCTGAGGACCACGAACCTGAGAATCCGGTTTCAATTTCGCACACTTCATTAACTGGTGACGCGGTGACGTGCTTTGTCGGCACAGGATTCATCTTGGATAGAAAAGGAACAATGAAAAGTACAAGTAAAAAAGTGGTCGCCAGTTTCAGTAACGCCATGTACAAAGGGAAAATGGTAAATACCATCGTCAGGACAACAATATTAAGCGTGGGCGAACTGAACATGACCGCCAGCGCCGTTTCCACTTTTCGGCTCGCTTCATAAATTCCTTTGGCTATGGGAGCGACGCAGTTCACGCACACACCGAGCGGCGTTCCCACCAGCATTCCCATGAAACTGTTTTTAAAACGCCTGTCTGAAGAAGTTTTAGGAAGGTAACTGAGTAAGGTTAGAAAAGCTCCGGCCAGCACCAGCCCAAACGCCATGCCTCGCCAGTTGGTCTCATACCAGTTGAGCGTAGTGTAGAACACCTTCTCATAAAGCGGCGCCTTGTGCGGAACTTTGAAATGCGCCTGATGCGTCATCGGGTCGTCAAAAGCCGCGGTACCTGACATGGCGGCTTTGTTGCTGAGCGCGGGGTAACGCGATGTCCCCCAGAAACACAACATGACACCGATAATGAAAATGATCAATACAATGGCGCGACGGTTTTTAAGCATAATGAAAATTGAATAAGAAACAAATCCCCTCAACCCCCTTCGTAGAAGGGGGAGCTTTAATTAACCCCTATTTTTAAAGAGGGGATGGGGTGATTTAATTCACACTAATAAAACAAAAAAAGCCCGACGGTCAAAACCGCCGGGCAGTTTTAAGAAATTTCTTAAGAGTCAGCGCGACCCTTCTTCATGCGAATGAGAAGAGCCTTCTTCATGTTGCATGCCACCACCAGAGCCTCCGCCCATCATGGGGTTACGCGCCGAACGACCCAGCGATTCATTAGCGTGTTTCAGCGCTTCGTTATAATGCTTCAAAGCTTCGCGCGCATGCTGGACCGCCGTACCGCCATGCGATTTAAGGTCCTGTCCCGCATCCGGCATTTTTAGTGCGAACTCCAGATGTTTCACCATCTCTTCAAGATGCAGATAGCCTTCCTCGCCGTGGCCTAATCCGACACTGGCATGACCGCCTGCCTGAGCCGAAACCTGTTGCGCTCCCACCAGCGGGGCAGTAACCAACATGAATACTGCAATATATAAATTTTTCCACCGAGTCATAAAACCTCCAATATGCAAAGTCAAAGATGTTTCATATAAACCCTATTGTACAATCAACTGCCCGGAAACGGACAAAAAAAATCCCCGAGGGTTTTGCCTTTGGACTGATTTGACAAACTATTCCTTCCTCCATTTCCTCGTTCCCACGAAGGAGCATGA
>CAJWQP010000126.1 GCA_913045445.1 uncultured Nitrospina sp.
TGACCCCGGCCAGATCCCCACTTTGGAGAAAACCTATATCTGGGTGGATACCTTTTACACCAAATCATCAAAAGGAACTAATCAATATGGGCAAAATCAAAATTGCAATTGTCGGAGTTGGCAACTGTGTCAGCTCACTGATTCAAGGAATCCACTATTACCGGGATAGAAGCCCGGAAGGCGCCATTGGCCTGATGCACTATGAGATCAATGGGTATAGGCCCGGAGACATTGAAGTCGTTGTGGCTTTTGATGTCGACAAACGCAAGGTCGGCCGTGATGTGCATGAAGCCATTTTTGCCAAACCCAACTGCACGACGGTTTTCTGTCCTGAAATTCCCAAATCCGGCATAACCATTCGCAAGGGCAAAATTTTGGACGGAGTTGCGAGCCATATGATGGATTATCCCGACGACCATGCTTTCGCTCTGTCCGATAAACCAGAGCCGACCGCAGTTGAAGTTGTCCAGGCACTCAAGGAGTCAGGCGCCCAAATCCTCACTAACTATCTTCCGGTTGGCTCAGAAGACGCCACCCGGTTTTACGCTAATTGCGCATTGGAGGCCGGAGTTGCTTTTGTCAACAACATTCCGGTGTTTATAGCCAGCGATGTGGTGTGGGCCAAGCGCTTTGCGAATAAAAATCTTCCTATCATCGGTGATGATATCAAGTCTCAGATGGGCGCTACCATCACCCACCGCATTCTGACCGATCTTTTCAAGAAGCGCGGCGTCAAGCTGGAGCGTACGTACCAGCTGAATACCGGGGGCAATACCGATTTTCTCAACATGCGGGAGCGAAAGCGTCTGGCCACGAAGAAAAAATCCAAAACCGAGGCTGTTCAGGCTGTGGCCGCCAGGCGGTTGGAGGATGAAAACATCCATATCGGTCCCAGTGACTATGTTCCATGGCAGAAAGACAACAAGGTCTGTTTCATTCGCATGGAGGGCAAGCTTTTCGGTGACGTGCCCATGAACCTGGAAATGCGCCTTTCCGTGGCTGATTCACCCAACTCAGCCGGTGTCGCCATTGACGCTATCCGCTGTGCAAAGTTGGCCTTGGACCGGGGTCAGAGCGGTGTACTTGAGGCACCGTCAGCCTATTTCTGCAAACATCCTGCGCGCCAGTTCAGCGACGATGAGGCCTTTACCATGGTTGAAGACTTCATTAACGAAAATGGCCGCTTAAGTCATAACAGACTGAAAAAAGTGGGTTAGGTCTTGCTTCTGTGACACGATTATGAGGCGATCAACCGCAGCGGAGTTTGAGCAAATGGGCATGATGAAGTGCCTGATCATAGCAGCCGGCAAGGGCAGCCGTCTACGGCAGCCGGGTGACAGCAAACTCCTGATTCCCCGTTTTTGGGGTTACCCATGATTGAACGGGTTATCCGCATTGCCATGGAGGCAGGAGCGGACGATTTTTATGTGGTCACCGGATACCGGGAGAAGATAGTTCGCATCTTTTTGGCTGGTTTGATCAGACGACTGGGGTGTCACATCACCCCTATTTTTAACCGGGATTGGGAAAAAGAAAACGGGCTTTCAGTACTATGGGCCAGAGCATACCTGCAAGAGCCGTTTTTCCCGCTAATGGCCGGCCATTTTTTTGACCCGTATACTTTTTTTTCTACGAGTCTTCCAAATACTCTTTTTCGACACTTTCGTCTATTAAACTCTGAGCGAGATCCCATAAAGTTTGAGAGCCATGCACTATAGTCAAATTGTTTTTTTCAACTTGTGACCTGACTATACCGTGTTTTTTCCATGCATGACCACCGGTGTTGTAGTTCTGCAGCAATGGTTCAAGCCTGTCCAAGGCCCCCGCAAATTTTGCTTCCGGCGTTTTCTTTTTTTCAAATTCCTCCCAAAGCCCGATAAGTTCTTCTGTCATACCACTCGGAAGGATACTGAAAATTCGTTCAGCACCTTTTTTTTCATTTTCTACACTGTCTATTCGGCCATCTTTGTCGTACAGAAATGTATCACCCGCGTCAATCTCAGGTATATCGTGAATAAGCAACATTTTAATTACTTTTAACAAATCGATATTTTTATCATTTGCGTGTTCAGATAACACAATGGCCATCATCGCGAGATGCCATGAATGCTCTGCATCATTTTCATAACGGGAGTCATCTAATAAGCGAGTTCGCCTGATGATAGATTTCAATTTGTCGATTTCCTCTATGAACTCGATTTGTTTCCGCAGCTTTTTTTTATTCATAATCACCTGCATCTGCTCCTTTGGCGTGCACAACGCGCTCAGGGATACGTTCACGGTCGAAATGAGAAAGCTTTTCGAGCAGGTGAACGTCTTGCATAAGAACTGGCCCACGGTTACCGGCGGTCATGGTGTTCTGGTCGTCGTCAACCTGTATTCCAAATGCTGTAGTTAACCTTTTGGAATCACGCATTTTCGAACCCTCCTTTCTTGGTTAATGATAAATTTAGACCCATTACTCCAAAGACACATCGGGAATCATCATTACCGAAAAAACGATCATTGTTGCCATTGTCACTAAGTCGATGTTTGCATAGTTTTTTAAGATTCCGGAATTAGCTCCTTCACCACAACAAAAATCATGGCTCCAGCAGCAAAGCCGAGCATTGAATTCATAATCTTTAGGTTTACAGCTCTTGTAGAAAAACAAGTGTCGCACCTGCGGCAGTTATGTCCCAGGTAAAAAGTGTGGCAATAAACGCCTGCATAATGAGATTGAATTGTTGTATGAAATCGATTATTTTGGGCTACCTGACCATATTAATAAACTTGACTGACAAATGAGAATGACATGAAATTATTGATGCGCCAAGTGATATATTTTTTTCGCTAACAGCCTCGAACGCAGCAGCGACGGACCTCAAAAGCATCTAACGTATGAATGATTGCGAATCTATTCTGCTAAGCTGCAAGCCGACGAACCCTGCTGAAGCGGGGCATACAAGGCCCAGTCTCCGTGTGAAAATTAAAGGACATGAATTTGATAATATTCATATAGAAAAATTACATAAAAAACTGCTTGAACTTATAAACCGATATACATCCTCAATACGTTATATTTATTCTGATAACTCAACCCATTTTCCATTTGTCAGAGGTTCTAAATCCTTAGGCTTTAGTTTAAAAACAGCAAATGGAGTGCCTGCTGCAGCCCAGATTACTTCATATTTCTTCAAGTCTGGATCCAATATGGTTTCCAAGGGTTCAATATGGCCTACTGGTGGTACACCACCGATTGCATATCCGACTCTTTCTTTCACATACTCTCCATCTGCCCTGCCAAGTTTCAAACAAGTCAATTTTTCGATTTTTATAATATCTACTCGATTTGAACCAGATGCTATGACAAGAATTGGAAGGTCAGTTTCCTTTTCTCTAAACACGAGAGATTTAGCTATTTGGTGCACTGTACACCCAATACTATCAGCGGCCTCTTGCGCAGTTCTTGTTGAACTGGATAGTTCCTTGACGTTGAAGGAGAAACCTTTGGATAAAAGGAAATCCTGAACACGTTTTGCACTGTCTCTTAGTTTTGATGCCATGAATTTGTTCCTTTTAACAAATATAAAGTCCTGCGTGAGCCGCCATTCCACCTACCTTTGCCCCTCATTGGTCCTTCATTTGGTACAGGCATTATAATAACTGAATTCACATCGGTTTTGTCTGTGGATTCAGCAAGTTCCTGAATAAATTTCTTTGTGCGTGATGCTTCGGTAAGCGTTTATTTGTCAATCCTTACATCGAAAGATAAAAACTCAAGCCAGGTTATTCTTTATCTTGTGCCGGTCGAAGGGTAGTGTATAATATTTTGTGTGAATTTTAAAAAGGTATAAAAAAGGGTGCTTTT
>CAJWQP010000127.1 GCA_913045445.1 uncultured Nitrospina sp.
AACGGACACGCCAAGCCCGTTGTGGTGACACCGGTTCAAGGTAACGGCAATGGTAAAAATGGCGGGCAGGTAGTCGCGGCACGAAAACTGGTGACCAAGGCGGCCATCGCCAAACTCAAAGGTTACGAAGGCGATCCCTGCGGCGATTGCGGACAGTTGACCCTGGTGAGAAACGGCACCTGCCTCAAGTGTCAGGCCTGCGGAGCTACCTCAGGCTGTTCGTAAGATGAATTTGTAGCTTGCCTATTTATGGGCGCTTTTAAAACCGCCCAATACCCGTCCAGCCTACCTTAATATACTCAAATGAGTGGAGGGCAGGAAATTGGGCAACCATATTTTTCAGTTCCCCTCTGAACAATCCCTCTCACTCTACAGTCTTCACACAGCGAAAACCGAAGGTCGGGTTTTTCATCTCTCCATCTGCAACGTTACGATAGCTGATCGTTGCCAGTTGATGCTGGCTCGCCCAACTGCCTCCCTTGGCAATTCGCAATGTTTTGGTTTTGTTCTTCTTCGGTTCAGGATCTTTGAGCAGAGATGAATGAACGCTGTCGACCCATTCCCATACATTACCGATCATATCCATCGCGCCATAAGGTCCTGCCCCCAGTGGAAACGACCCTACCGGTGCGACCGAGAGAAATCCATCTTCTTCTCCAACCAGGTTAGCGCGATGCGGAGCTGTTTTGTCACCCCAGGGCAGGGATCTTTTTGACGGACCTTGCGCCGCTATTTCCCACTCCTCTTCCATCGGCAGACGTTTGCCAACTGAAATACAGTGCTGGTGGGCTTCGTTCCAGTTGATGCCCATTGCCGGGCAGGACGGACACCCTTTCTTCCCCGTTACATGGGTTTCATCATAATCCGGGTGCAGATTTTTGTATTGCTCGACCGTCACTTCAGTGTGGTCGATGTAAAAGAGCCTTATTTTTGGTGAAGTATCGGCCGTGTTATTTGAGTGGGTCAGTGTTCCCATCGGTGTCTTCAACTGATAGGGCTTTTGGGCCTGTGGGTTGACCAGAACCATCAATGTTCCATCAACCGGGTGAATTCGCGTGGGCAGTAATAATTTTTGATAGGAATCTACCGAAGGCAAAGCGGATCTTTGGGTTTTCTTTTTCTGTTTTTTTTTCGTGATCGCAGGTTGTTCGATTTGCCCCTGTTCTTTTTGCGGACGCTTCGACATGCGTTTGCGGTGCCTGGTTGGACTGGAACTGCACGCTGATAATAAAAAGAGGGCGATTAGTGCAAGGACAATTGTAGCTCTCAAGGTTTCTCCTGTTCCTTCGCAACCATAGCCTCAAACCTGTTCTTTAAGCTATGGTAGCGCGCGAACTCTGCTTTTGCCAGTTCTGGTTTCCCCAGTTTTTCATAGGTGAATCCCAAGCTGTAACGCGCGTTGATATGGGTGGGGTCCAGTTTGATGACGGTCTGGAAAGACTGTCTGGCTTCTTCGTGCCTGCCCTGATAATTATACATCCCGCCGAGCCCGTAATGCGCGGCTGAGTTTTTCGGGTCCAATTCCGTTGCCTTCATAAAAGCATCGAAGGCGTTTTTGTAGTCGCCTTTTTCGCTGAGTACGATTCCTTCCCTGACCCACTCCTCACTGCTTTTTGATGAGCATTGCGTTAACAGCAAGGCTATCAAGATCATCAAAAAACAAAATAGAATACGGTTGGTAGAGTGCATAAGATTTTGGTGACTATTATGTTGTCCTGGTAAACCCGATGTTGTGTTCAGTTTGCCATCCCCATTCCAGCCAATGTTGGACGTTCATTAGGGAAGAGGTTATTGTCTTCATATTTAGGAGTGGGTTCGTTGCACAGCGAACCGCAGTCAGCAATTCCAGCGCTCAAAGGGGATTCACCAAAGTGTTGCAGGTATAGTTCATCGGTTTCGCTGAAAGCTTCTTCCAGATTATTCCGGTCGTCTTCGCCACGCATCCCGAAATAAGGGAAATGGTGAAAATATCGACCAAACAAAGTTTCGCAATCGGCCATGTACTTTTGCGTGTCCAGGATGTGAGTGTGCCAGAATATGTCGATATCCTTGCTGGGCACGACTGCTTTTTCGGGATATAACTTTGCCAGATATAAAAACCTGCGGTACCAGACTTCCAGCAGAACAGTTTTTTCCACAGACCAGCCAGCCCCGTCTTCTCGCTGAGTGAGAGAAAATTTGATAGGCTCCAAATCTAGGTTGCGGTTGAATTCATCAAACGAAAGCATATTCATATTTCAGCCCCTTTCTAAAATGTTGAATCAATAACACATTGCCAAAGCAGACCATTAATCCCGTAATCAGTCAAGGGGGTATTGAATAAAATTTATGAGTCTGTTCTGTCAGAGTTCCAGTTTGTAAGATGCGCGTATTCCGCTGACGTAGACGTCGGCCCAGTGGGATGAGAGTTTTTGCTCGGGGGTTAACAGGTCCTTGAATGAGCAGGGACGTGTGATGTATTTCGACCAGTCGAGTTGTTCCCAACGCAGTCCCAGCGACTCAAACCATAGCTCCAACAGAGCGTGAGTGGGTAAGGTGGTCAGGCTCAGGTCGCGTCCCTTGCGGTCAAACGATTCCGGCAGGCGGTAATCTTTTTTTTCTGCCTGCGTAGGAGCCACCATCATCATGGGCAGATTGAGAACTTTTTCCGTCAGGTGCGGATGAGTGGTTGGCGCGTCTTTTCCCTGTACCGCAGAATAGGCGGCTGTGAAGGTGTCTAAAAGTATCGTCTCTTTCGCCGCTCGCGCCATGAGTTTGAGCAGACGATGGGGTTCCGTCATGTAATACATCACACCAAAACACAGGACCGTGTCGAACGCGTTTTCCTCAACGTCTTCTAGAAACTCGAAAATATCTCTCGCTTCAAATTTGTAAGTCGATGGACTCACACCCTCCTGTCGAAATAAATCCTCGCACCGTTTTACAGTTCGCTCTTCCACATCAATCCCGTGAACCTGTTTCGCGCCGAGTTGCAACGCGGCCCAGGCGAAGGTGCCGATGTGAGAGCCAACATCCAGAACTGATTTTCCTGCCAGTGCATTGATGTTGCGTTCGAGCAATACATCGATGCGTCCGTTAACACATTCCGGATGATAAGGAATCGCCCAGCGTTTGGAGCGGGTATCCGTTATTAAGAATGGAGAGTCTGGAGGAATAAACATTTTCATCATTCAGTTCTGGGGGGCAGGGTGACAGTGTGCCGGAATGCTCCCTTCAAAGAGGAAGTATGAATCAGATACCCGGTTTTGCCCAATGAAAAAGGTGAGAAAGTGGAAAACGGGCTCCAATGACAAAATCTCTAATGGGAAAATAATGTTCGCATTTAGCTTGTTGACCTGCCCCATTAAGTTGTACCATTTTTTAAGTTAGTATTTCCATTTTTGGCTTAATTGTTTCAGGAGCTGGAGGTTGATAGTTCAGTGAACTTTGGTGTGGCCTGAACTGATTGTATTCTTTTCTCCAGTTTTCTACCCGCACCTGAGCCTCCAGTAAAGAGAAACCGTACTGTCTTTAGCCTGCAATATCTCTGCTTCCCTTAAATAACCAATAATCTGCTCGGATGAATATCTCTTCCTAGACACCCTACCCCCCTAATCAAAAGGTTTTTGACCCAAATCTTAACATAACGACTGGATCAGTTTTCGGGTCAGGCCAGAAAAGATACACGTGAATATCTTTCCAGGTGGAATACCGATGGCCCTGCTGTCTAACCCTATGGGGGCCATGCTTGAACCTCCTCTTTTAATGGACCCCTCGACCCCTTA
>CAJWQP010000128.1 GCA_913045445.1 uncultured Nitrospina sp.
GATTTCAGATACCTGTTTTGAATTCGTAACGGTTTTGACATTAGCATTAATTAGTTTAAATCCAAAAATTTAGTTCATTTACCGCATTATTTTTTATCTAGCATAAAGTATTATCTGGACGGAGAATTAAATATACAAGTTGAGCAGTTAAAGCTTATTATTGTGGTAACTGCTTAACTATATGAAAATAAATGAAAATGTGGTTTGTTTGGGTGTTTATTCGTGCAGGTGGCATTTAACTGTGTGTTGATGTTCGATTCGTCGGGTAGCGGGAGGCTCGACTCGGCAACGGTCTGTGGCTTCTGGGCAACGTGGGTGAAAATGGCATCCTGCGGGAGGATTCAGTGGCGACGGTACATCTCCTGAAAGATGCACCTGTTTGCCGGCCTTATCAGGTCTGATGGATGGTTTCGAGGCCAGAAGTGCCTGAGTGTACGGGTGGGCGGCATTTTTATTTAATGTGTCTGTAGGGGCTGTTTCTATGATTTGCCCAAGGTACATGACGGCGGTTCTGTGCGATAGATATTTTACGACATTTAAATCGTGTGAAATAAACAGCAGTGAGATGTTCTCCTGCTCCCGAAGCTCTTGTAGCAGGTTGATGATCTGTGCTTGTATCGATACATCCAATGCAGATACGGGTTCATCGCAAACCAGATAGCGCGGGTTTAGTGCCAGGGCCCGCGCTATGCCTATGCGCTGGCGTTGACCCCCAGAAAACTCATGCGGGTACCGGCTCATAAAGGAACTGGGGAGGCCTACCTTGTCCATTACTTGTTTTACTTTGGACTTTAAGTTATTACGATCTGCCAGGCCATGTATTGTCATTGCTTCGCCAATAATTCTTTCAACGGAGAAACGTGGATTCAGGGAACTGTAGGGGTCTTGAAAAATAATCTGCATTTTGGGCCGCAGTTGTCTCAGATCGGCAGGATTCAGATCATGAATACTCACGCCATCAAAATAGACTTCTCCTGATGTTGGTTCCATAAGGCAAATAGATAGGCGTCCGACGGTGGTTTTGCCGCAACCCGATTCCCCCACGAGGCCCAGGGTTTCGCCTTCAGCAATATCAATAGATACATCGTCTACCGCCTTGACCTGATGCTCAATATTTGAGAAAAATCCTCCGTTAACTGGAAAATATTTTTTCAGTGAACGAATGCTTACCAATGGGGTCATAAAATTTCCTGACTTGAGAAAAATCCTCCGTTAACAAGGAAATACTTTTTAAGTGAACGAATGGTTCTTAATGGTCTCATGAATTTTCCTGTGAGGTTTTTTCGTACAGCCAGCAGGCGGTTCGGTGATTTGCGGTGTCGGTCATATTAATTTCCGGCGGTTGTTGTTGCTTACAAACAGGCATGATGTCTTTGCATCTTGGATGAAACGAACATCCTTCAGGAAAATAGGAGGGGTGCGGAACTGCACCGGGGATGGATTCAAGTTTGCGCTCTCTGTCATCGCCTGGCAGAGAATTGAGCAGGCCACGGGTGTAGGGATGGGCAGGATTATCAAATAATGTCTCGACAGGTGATTCCTCCACAATTTTCCCTGCATACATAACGGCTACCCGGTCAGCGAATTGAGCGACAATGCCAAGGTTGTGGGTTATTAGCAGAATCGACATTCTCGTTTCCTGCTTGAGGGAGCTAAGCAGGTTTAGTATCTGCGCCTGAATGGTTACATCTAAAGCCGTGGTGGGCTCATCGGCAATGAGCAGGGAAGGGCGGCATGCGATGGCTATGGCTATCATCACCCGTTGTTTCATGCCGCCGGATAACTCGTGTGGGTATTGATCGATTCGAGTTTCCGGTGAGGGAATGGCTACCTCTTTCAGCAGACCCAGAGCCTGTTCGCGGGCTTCTGCCGATGTTTTGTTTTGATGAAGGACGATGGCCTCGCTAATCTGGTCGCCCACGGTAAAAATAGGATTGAGCGATGTCATGGGTTCCTGAAAGATCATGCTGATGTCGTTGCCACGAACATTTCGCATTTCCTTTTCAGGCAAATGAAGCAAATCGTTCCCATTAAATTTGATACTGCCGGAATCGAATGAGGCCGGGGGCATTGCGAGAAGCCGGAGTACACTCAGAGCGGTTACAGATTTCCCGCAACCGGATTCGCCAACGATTGCCAGGGTCTCTCCATGACCTATCTGGAGGTCAATCCCGCGTACCGCTTTAACCACAGCATCATCTGTATGGAAACTCGTACTCAGGTTATCAATGCTAAGAAGAGGTGGCATCTTAAATCCGGGAAATGGCGTCCCAGGATTGGGACGGGGGTCATTGAGTGATTTGTCCACCTCAGTGATCGTGTTCGTGATCATGTCCATGATGGTCGCCATCATCGTCGTTGGAAGAATTTTCCTCCAAAATGTCTTCATAACGATACCCGTCATCAGAGTCAATCTCATACCGTCCCAGCGACGAATCAACTTTGTCAGCCCAGGCATCTATTCCGCCTTCAAGGCACTTGGCATGGGAAAAACCTCGCTGATAAAGCCATTGTACAAAACTTGGGCTTCGGTCCTGCTTCCAGTCAATGAGTACCAGCTCTCGTTCTTTATCAAGGGTGGATAAAATTGACTCGCAGTTGTCTTTGGTTATGAGTTGAGAGCCTTCGATGCGTGCTATGTCCCACTCCCAACTTTCCCGAATATCCAGAAGGCTCAAATTGGATCCGCCCGCCTCTATACGCTGGTTTAAATCTTCAGGAGAGATGACAGTCGTTGGAACCTGTTCTTTCTGAGTATCCTTCATTACGTCTGTAATCTTTAGTATGTGATACCCATACTCGGTGTGAACGGGGCCGATAATTTTATTCGCATCATTTTCCGTTACTTTTTCACCCATCAGAGAAAGGGCCGCACCTTCAGGCATCCATCCCAAGTCACCCCCCTGCTGTTTAGACGGGCAGGTACTATATTTTTCCACGACCTCGCTAAAAGGCGCATCTGCATCCAGGGCTTTTCGGGCCGCGACAGCATCATCTATGGAATGCGTAAACACCTGACTTGCTCGAACTCGGATCATTACTAAAACCTCCATCAGCTTAAGTTTCTTTTTTCACTATAATAGTATTCCAGTTAAAGCTTGTCAAAATGTAGAGCTTGGCGGTATTTGAAAAAAAGTGTTATAGAATGTTTTTTTGCCTCAATATATATTGATTGGGATTCGATGAACTTGTCTAAATTTAAGATTTTAGTCGTAGATGATGAAAATGATGCGCGTTTATTGATCCATCGACAGCTAAAAAGCATGGGCTTCGAGAAAATTGTTTTGGCGAAAGAGAGGCGTAAAGCGCTTGATGAAATGTTTTTGACCCGATTTTACTTGATTATCGCAGATTGGGATATGCCCGGAATGGATGGATTGTCCTTTTACAAAAATATTTAGGCTAACCTCAAGTTTCAAGACATCCCATTTTTATTGTTGACTGCTCAAAACTAAAAGGAATTTGTTTTAAAAGCGATTGATCCAGGAATGCCTCCTGTTTCGCCCTTGAAAAAGAATTGAAAATTACTAAAGAAAAAATAAGTATGTTGGATGAGACTGATCACAGCTTGACGAACTTTAGAGATTTGGTTATGGGGGTCGCTGGCTTAGCTTTCCCACCCCTTGGGATTTTAAATTTAATACTGACTGTTTCAGATTCTCATGTGGCCGATATAGCTGAGTCCGA
>CAJWQP010000129.1 GCA_913045445.1 uncultured Nitrospina sp.
ACCTATGGTTTTGCGATAAGCGCTTTTACTATATCGAGATAAACATTTTGTTCTTTCTCTACGGTGAAACCTGCTTTGTGTATGTTGTCAACCGTGTCGCGGTCCAGGTGGGTTCCTTCGATAGCTACGGTGAATATAGACATTATTCTTAATATCAAACCATAGACTGGGTTGCGACTCATCACATGTTCAAACATGATTAGCTTCCCGTTGGGTTTCAGGACCCGTTTAATTTCCTTTAAACCTTGGACCGGATCTGTCACCGTGCAGAACACACAGACCGCGACAACTGTGTCAAATGAATTGTCTGCGAAGGCCAGTTGATGTGCGTCCATAGTCTTGAGACGTATTTTTCCGTCGTAGGCGTCAGCCCTCGGTTTAGCTTTTTCGAGCATCTTTATGCTCAGGTCGATGGCGGTAATATTGAGGCCGGGAGGAAAGTTGACGATTTCTTGTCCGGTGCCCGTTCCTACGTATAAAACTTTTCCGCTCATATGCTCAAACAGGCTTTGCTGGGGAGTCGCCCAGCGTTTCATGTCGCCTCCTCTGAGATAATCAAAAACTTTCGCTACCCGGTCATACTCTGTTTTACTCTGAGAAGTCATTCGGGAAAAATATTAAAGGTGACAGATTAAAGAAATTTTCATGGCTCAAAGGTGTAAGCCGGTTTGTTGAGTTTTTTTTTGCACTTAAAATCTCCAACAAAAAGACTCTCCTTACTGCAGACTGTGATTACAAGAATCTCTGTGACAAAGGGAAAAATTTCGCCAATGAGACCAGGCCAAGATAAGTGCTGCTATGAATATGGTTATCCTTTCACCTTTTTCTCCTAGTAGTTCATGACCGAACATTGCAGTTAAGACGAATATTGTCAAGCCAAACCCAATTCCTAATAGTACCAATCGATCTTTATGACGAGAACAGCCTAGGAATACAGCCATCAAACTTGCAGGTAGTACTAACCAAACCAACATCTCGTGGAAAACCTGGTCGTCAACAGGAAGTACAGCTATTGAAGGAAAGACAGCCAGCATTAAAGGGAAGAACGCGCAGTGAAATGCACAAACGACCGAAAAACCGATTGAAAGGCGGTCTAAAAATAGCTGAGTTGCTTTTTTCATTTGCTTATCTCCTTCTACCAAAACCGCCTAATTCGTAATTTACGAATTGGGCGGTGGCACAGAGTACTAGTTGTTTTTAAATTAATTTTTTAAATTTTTCTCCTTAAAATTGGACATTATAGAAATTGTGTTCAGTAGTTGATTCTAATTCCTATTTCAGCTCCCACCCCGGGTTCCGGCGCGAAGTTTCTCAAAAACGAGGCTGAGTTACGGATATTTTCATTTAACAGGTTGTTTCCCTTGGCATATAAAACCAGATCGGTGTTGTGAAAATTGTCGATGTGGTAATGCGTATTGAGATTGAGCAAAGTATAACTGGGTGTGTTCGCCTCATTGTCTCCTGAATATTTCTGCTTTTCTGCACGGGTCAAACGCAAATTGGAACTCCAGTTTTCATACCTGTGGTCAAACTGGAAGCCCCAGCGAAGGGGAGGAATTCTCGGAGCATCACCCTTACTTGATAATTGGCCTCGGGTGTAGTCACTGAACAAGGTTAAATCGATATCTTGCGAAGCGTTTTTCCAAGCATGAAAAATAAACTGAGCTTCGTAACCCATAAAAGTGGCAGTGGCTTGCCGATAATCTGTTATCGGATCGCCATCAGCTGAAGTGCCCCCCGTCCTTTCTGAGTAAATATAATCATTGACCCAATTATGATACAGGTCTATTTCAGCTACGACTTTTTCGGAATTTAATTTGTAACCCAGATCTATATTATAGGAAGTTTCTTTTTTTAGATTGGGATTGCCCTGCTGATAAGTGCGGGTCGCTTCATGTCCCCCCTCATAATATAGTTCATTGACAAGAGGGGCTCGTTGCGAACGGGTAACAGCAAGATTAATTGAGTTATGATCATTAATATTCCATAGGTCAGAAACGGAAACGCTAATGGGCGTGAAACTTTGGTCCGGATTTACGCGTAACCGAGAATCAAGAATAGTATGCTCTAAACGCAACCCGAATTGAGCAAGAGTGGACCCTAAATTGAACGATTCCTGAAAAAACGCGGCATAACTGTTAGTCCGGGTAATCGGATTAATGTACTCCGCCGACGCGATTTCCATAGCAGAATACCGACTTGTCATTGCCTGAAATCCCAATACACCTTTCATTCCGAAAATGGGCTTGTGTGGTGCCTCCACCCGGCCTTCAAAAGTATCGTTGTTGAATATGGCGTTATGGGCTTCTGTATGCTCATAATCGGTCATACTGAGTTTGGTCCGAACCGTTTCAAAGAAACCCTGAGGATTGTCCCACTCACTTTTAAAATCCAGTTTTCTTGACTCCAACTGGATAAAAGACTGTTCACCACCGGCCGTGCCCCCGGAAGGGATCTGGTACACACTATCTAAGGCATTTCCTGAAAACCCGAAGAACCCGGAATCACCAATAATTGAAAACCCAGCCGTTCCACTTAAATTGTTGGCTCCAGAATTGTTTATAAAACCAGTGGAATTTTCAGCCACCACCAAACCGGATTGACTGACCTGGGCCCGGTTAACATCGATCGCATCCCCGCTGATATTGACATTATCATTCTTTTGATAATATCCGTCGAAATGGTAGGCAAATTTATTTTTTCCACCTTCGATTTTTACCGCTGTTGAACGATTATTGGAAACGGAATTGTATTTTTGCTCTACCGACCCTCCTACAATTTGGTCGGGGACGTATTCCGGAATGCGATTGTCTATAACATTGACCACACCCCCAATTGCCCCACTGCCGTATAGTAATGTAGCAGGACCCCGTAAAATCTCTATCCTTTCTGCAGCCAAAGGAACTACGGTTGAGGCGTGGTCAGGACTGTTCTGGGAAGCATCATTGGTACCCAGACCGTTGTTCAAGACCCGCACCCGGGGACCATCCTGGCCACGGATAACAGGAAGCCCGGCACCGGGGCCAAAAGACTGTCCGTGGACACCCATCTCATATTGAATCGTTTCACCAATAGTACTTCCGGTTTTCATCCGTAAATCATCACCATGTAAAACGGTCACCGGTTTGGCGGAACTGGAAATTTTATCCTGCAGGGGTGTGGATACAATAATTTCATCCAAATGAATAGCGTAATGCTCTTTGGGTCCTTCATCTTTTTCATAATCTAAAGCAAATACTGGAGAAAATGAAATCCCCGAAAAAACTAAAAACGCAAATATAAAGGTACATAAAAGTTTAAACACGGTCTCCTCCTTAGGTTGTTCCCCGACACAGGTAGACGCTTGCAAATGCACTCAGAAATTTCTGGTTATGGCAAAACTTCCGCTAACGTGCTCGATAGTCTCCAGACGCAAACGAATGATTGTGAACGTACTTTGGAGACCAGACAAATGTCTAATCCAAAAAGTCAGGAAAAATTTTAAATTGTTGGGATTTTTCAGATCAACAAAATGCGGGAGGAGCTCGGCTGGAGGTCGATGGAAGGTCCAGGATGAACGAATCAGCTTCTGCAACCGAAACCCATTGCAGGACTTGAATGGAAGTGGAAAGGTCCGGATCGCCATTTTCCAGACCAATATTGGTCTGAATCAGGTGGCATGAAATACAATCCAG
>CAJWQP010000130.1 GCA_913045445.1 uncultured Nitrospina sp.
CCCGACCCCTAGCCCCTGACCCGACCCCATTATTTAGTACAGAAAGTATCTCTTATATTTTTAACTCAATTGGTCCAGGTTTTGTTGACGGCGAACATGCTGGAGATTATTGACAACGAAAATCATAATTAAGTTCAACTTTAACTTGTTCTTGAATTGAGGTTTACATTTTTAATTTTTATCTTAAACTGGCTCCATGGTCTAACCCACGCTTTTGTATCAATTAAAAAATTATAAAAACATCCGACTATAGGAGAGCCATAATGAAAGGTGATAAAAAAATTATTGATGCATTGAATGATGTATTAACGGTGGAGTTAACTGCCATCAATATTTATTACATTCATTATAAGATGCAGGAAAATTGGGGTTTTAAAAAGTTGGCTCACCATGCCAGGGAGGAATCCATGGGCGAAATGAAACATGCCGACAAAATGATTGAACGCATACTGTATTTTGATGGCGTTCCTGACATGCAGAGATACGATACAGTTTTGGTTGGCGATACATGTGAGGCCCAGTTAAAGAATCAATACAAAATCGAAACCAGACACGTTAAACGATTACAAAAGCATATTGCCTTGTGTGTTGAAAAAAAGGATTTTGGAAGCAAGGAGATTCTGGACGATATCCTGAAAGATACGGAAGAGTCTTGCGATTGGTTAGAAACTCAATTCCAACGCATCAAGGATGTGGGAATTGAAAATTACCTTTCGGAGCACATGCACGAATAATAATAGGTGCACAAAATTGCTTTTGTAGAATTCTGATAATCTTTGAATAACCAGGAGAGAGTTAGCTGGTTGTACGACCATGAAAAAATAATGACGTAGCATGAGCACCTATTATTGGAAAGTATCAATATTAGGTGCTCTTTTTTTTGCAATGAATTAAAAACTTCATCCCAGTGGAAATGCTAGTGTAATTCTCTCCCTGCTCGGATTTTCGCCTCGTGATTTGATGCGCAAGAAAGAAGACGCGTACACCGAAAACAAATCGACAATCCATCCCTCTCCCAAGATGAGTTGACCGGCTACATGATCGCGCATCCTATTCTGATAGAACGCCCCACCGTGTCAGCCAACGGCAAAGCCGCTATGGGCTGTCCGTCTGAGCAGGAGTTGGAAATATTATAAATTGGCACCGCCGCCATTTACATAGCGTCTGAATCTCCCGTTATATATCTCGCGTGCGGGACCTCCGCGCTTTCTTTTTCTGCCAGTATGAGGTAGGGATCGGTCGCGAGGAATTTTTCGATATCACTGATAAGAGTTTTTGCGTCTGCCAAAATTGCGTCCGACTCCACCTCACCAATTTTTTTAGACACTCCCACCAGGCGATCAACATAGGGTTGAGATTCCTTAACCGCTTGGCTGATCCGGTTGAAATCCAGCTTGCGGTTAAGGTTGTTTTCCGCGAATTTGGCGTATGCAATCAGTATTTTAGCCTTCTTCAGAGTGTGACCGATATTGACCAACTCCTCAATGAGCACCTGTTCCCCTTTTTCTTTGAGCTGGGGAACAAGCACCTGCGCGATCTCATCAAAAGGCACACCATTTTGCGTCGAGCACAGGTGATTCAAGCGGACCAGCAGGACCATGATTTTGGAATCCAGTTTGAGGGTAACTCTGGCATGACCACGAACCTTATAGTTTTTTTCGAACATTCCCCAGATACCCCCATGACCCTTGATTTCTTCGACCTTGCTTTCCAGAGGATGAAGCAAGGCGATGCAAGACGGTTCGCCAGCTCTGGCATCATTGCGTAACACTAAAATTATAAAAAGGAATTGTATGACAATAAGGAAAGGATTAATGAGCTTCATTGATCGATCCTCCTGAGAAGAATACTTCACATAAAAAGCTGATTTCGTCACCAATCAGGATATGCACTAAAAAAAGAATAATCAATTATATTTTAATTCGTCCGGGGTAGATCGTACGCCCGGTATTTGGGCATTTCTTCGTATGCCAGTGTTATACCGCGGTTTTAGGAGTGGAGGTTATGGAACCCTGGCACAAAGTCGGTGAAATATGGAAAGAAATAGCGACAGGAAATACTTGTTGTTGGTTCCTCGGCAAATATGATTCAATCTTGATTGGCTCATAAAAAGCAATATATCGTGAATGTCGGGCAAAGATTTGAGTCCAGATCAGCTTCTGTCCTGGTTTGGATTTAGAAATTTATTTTTGGGTAGTACTTAACTGGATGAAAGACAATCTGCACATCCTTGTGGTCGATGACCAAAGAGAGTTCCTTACGATGATCCGCTTCATGTTAAAGCAGATGGATGTAGTGTCCCATATTAAGAGGCGGAAAATGGGGAATTGGCGGTGGAAATGGGGGTATTTTAGTTATCAGACCATTCCGGATTTTTAATCCACGTTCCTTTATGGTCCTGAATAAATTTCGGGATCGTGTCGGAAATAATTTTATGTTTATCTTTTGTCTGGTCTTCGTCGAGAGAGGTAATTTTGTCGTCCCGCAGGATTTTTCCGCTCAGAGTGATTTTCATAATCGAATTTCCTTTTCTAAGGTTTAACCGTTATGTCTCAGACTCGATAATTATAATATAAATCATAAATTTTACCAAATAATCAAGGGCTGGTCACAATTGAGTAACATCACTCTCGGACCTAAATTTAAAAATCTATTCGGTGGTTCGAATTATTTGACCAAGTTTCACAGTGTGAGCCTCTGGAAGACTTAAACCTGTAATTAAAGTCGGCATTTGTAAACCGATTCTAAAATAGGAGGAGTTCCATAATTATGTCATTATTTGGAGTTTTCCTTTGAGTGAGGCTTATTTTTTAGCGGGTTCAGTTTTTCAAGGTCATATTTTTTGACTAGGTCATCCACCTTTTGTTTAAATGTTTCCGACTGCAAGACTTCCTGCGTCCACTGACTTCCGATCAGGCCTGCTTCCCTGCTTATGTCAGGCATCTTCTGTTTCCATTCTTCCCAGAATGGAGTGGAGAACATTTTTATTAATTCTTTGATTACATCGTGCGACATATGTTTGTTGTAGACTCGTACCACACGATCCATTAGCAAATCCATTTCCTCTTTTCCGATCAATTTACCAAATTCATCCCAAAATGCGCCTGGAACTTTCGGGTAAGTGAGGGAGATCATTCTTCCATAGGGTTCAATGGCTCCATCTTTCATATAATCCATTTGCGCCATTAGCCCGGACACTTCAAGAAGTTTGAAGATATCGCGTTTTTTTTCCGGACTAAGTTTTTCTTCGGCAAACGCGACACTCAGGAGAATAATGAGCCACGCCATCAAGCCGAAAAAAATTGGTGGCCACTTGCAAGATTGCTCCATTCAAACCTCCAAATTTTGTAAAAACATTTCAAACAACAAAACACTATCCTGCCATAACTGGTCGAGGAATTCTTATTATTTTTTTGAACGTTGTCAGCGGACACTTTGACTCTAAACGCTATCGTTTCAGAAGAGAGATTTGTTGATGTTGACCCGACCCCCTAGATCTATGCCAAATGTTAAACTTATAAAAACTATGGGGCTGTCCTAGATAACTAAGTTAATATTTCCTTAACCCATTGTTTAATTTGTTTTAGTTGTTCTTTTGGGTCAGGGTTATTAAA
>CAJWQP010000131.1 GCA_913045445.1 uncultured Nitrospina sp.
ATGGCGGGCAACCTGATAAACAAAGTGATCTATTACGTAGTCCGCACCCTGTTTAACGTCTTGCGTTCGGTGGAACCTTTGATCATGGCAATCTTGTTCGCGGTATGGGTGGGGATCGGCCCTTTTGCCGGGGTGATGGCGCTGGCGATTCATTCCATTGCCGCGTTGGGAAAACTATTTTCAGAACAGGTCGAGAGTATCGACCCCGGCCCTGTCGAAGCGATTACCGCAACCGGGGCAACGCCGGTGCAGGTGGTTTTGTTCGCCGTGGTCCCGCAGATATTGCCTCAGTTTCTTGCGCTGAGTTTTTACCGCTGGGACATCAATGTGCGCATGTCGACCATCATCGGGTTTGTGGGTGGAGGAGGAATCGGATTTCTGCTTCAACAGTGGATCAATCTATTACAATATAATCAGGCTGGCACGGCACTTCTCGCAATCGCCTGCGTGGTGATCGTTCTGGACATGATCAGCGCCAGGGTACGCGAAAAATTAATCGCTTGAATTTGAGTCAGGAAGTGACCGGAGTCTGACTATTTTTTCTTTATTTTAGCTGGGGCCAGCATGTTTAATCCTTTAATAAACCGCTTGCCCGATTGTGGAATTTTTTTCACTCTGCCTTGCAACAATATGTCTTTTGATTTTAAGGGTTGACCGTAATATGTCTTATTCACTTCTTCATCGGTGGTAATGACCGTCCCTTTGAATGAGACCCCGGCAAAAGCGCCCTTGCTTCGTGAGTAAGAATAAACTTCACCTTGCATCATTACGTCAGCCGCCGCTTCGGCATGACGCCCGACAGGTCCTACGGACACAGCGACATCGGCCCCTAACGTAAACTTATCTTCGAGCAAACCTTCCAGACCTCGTTCTGTCATGACTAACAGAATAAGGTCCACCGCTTCCGCACCCGCTTGAAACCCGAAACTCAATCCGCTTTGAACGAGAAATGTTGGCGGTCCGAACTTTCCTGTTTTTTTTGATCGCAGTGAAGCGACACCCTCACCATACCTGCCCCCAAGCATGAACCCTGCTTTGACTAGAGTTGGAAAAATGAGAATGGCCCGCGCCTGAGAAATCAGGTCAGAAGGAATTTCCTGATCGGGCGAGCTCATTATTTCTTCCATCACAGATACTGAGTCTCTGAGAAGTTTTTGCGTATCATTTTCCTCGGCTTGAACGCTTGCAGAACAAAACAAAAGAAGGAATATAATAAAAACGATTTTTTTCATAAAAGTCTCCAGATAGAAATTCGGGACATTCCCTTGGATTAGAATAAAAAATTTATGGCGCAAGGTCAACTGAATGAATTGAGTATGAATTTAATATAAAGAATTCTCTTTACCGCCGGACCTTGTCCGCATAACATGCTGGGCTATGATTGAGAAGGAAATACAAAAATACCTTGATGAAGGCGGGCATCTGTCTACCGGGATACAAGGGTTTGAGCATCGCCCTCAGCAGATTGCCATGGCCGAAGCTGTGGGCCGGGCCTTTGATAATGAGCATCATTTAATTGTAGAGGCGGGAACTGGGACGGGGAAAAGCCTAGCTTACCTGGTCCCTGCCATTTTATGGGCCGTTAAATTTAATAAAAAGGTTGTTGTTTCTACCTACACCAAAACTTTGCAGGAACAACTTCTTTACCACGATATTCCTCTCCTTCGTGAAAAACTGAAAATTCCATTTCGTTACGCGCTTTGCCTGGGCCATGAAAACTACCTTTCGTTAAGACGATTAAAACGTGCGAGCCAGACTGGCTTGTTCACCAAGGCGGAGGAGGATGGGCAGATGCAGGCCATCTTCGATTGGGTCCGTGAAACGTCAACGGGAGTCAAAGGAGATTTGCCTTTCGAGCCGCTCTCCTCAGTATGGGAGGATGTAGGACGGCAAAAGGATTTATGTCTTGGCAAAAACTGCGAGGGCTACAGCTCTTGCTACTATTTTAAAGAACGAAAACGCTGGTTCAGCGCACACTTGCTGATAGTCAACCACCACCTTTTTTTCGCCAACGTGGCAAGTAACGGCGCCGTACTTCCCAGGTTTGACGCTGTTGTGTTTGATGAAGCGCAGAACATTGAAGAGTCTGCTACATCTTTTCTTGGACTGGAAATATCCAACTCCTACCTGTTTTATTTTCTGGATAGACTGTACCATCCACGCACTCGCAAAGGGATGCTCTCCCGCATCGAACACGACTATGTACTTCAACTACGCAATCAGGTTGCCGCTGTCCGGCAGGCAGTGGATGCTTTTTTCACTCGCATTCTGGAGGAATACGGAAATAAGGACCGTGTGCTTCGTTTTTACAAACCTGTTGTGATGGATAACTCCATCTATGTTCCCATGAAAGAATTGCATGAGAGTTTGAAAACCTTTGAAGGCATGGTGCAGACGGAAGAAGACCGCGTGGAAATCACTGCCGCCGCAAACCGGTGCATGGAGTTCAATAACACTCTAACCGCTTTTCTCAATCAACACCTTAACGGATATGTTTACTGGCTGGAAATTACTGAGAAGAAACGTTACAGCCGCGTGGTTCTTCATGGCGTTCCCATCAACGCGGCGGAAGAATTGCAAGATCAGGTATTTTCCAAAATAGATCGAGTCGTATTGACATCGGCTACACTGACAACGCACAAGGGATTTGAGTTTATTCAGGAACGAATAGGATTTGAACCCAAAGAGGAAAGTATTCTGGATTCGCCATTTGATTATCCGAATCAGGCCCTTCTTTATACTTCCGGCGACTTGCCCGAGCCTTCCGAAGAAATGGGAAAATACGCATCAGCCATAGCCAAACGTTGTGGCGAGTTGGTAGAAATAACTGAAGGGCGCACTTTTATTCTGTTCACCAGTTATGCATTGCTGCATCAGGTATTTGATCGGCTAAAGAATTTATCCAGTCACCTGCAATTGCTCAAGCAGGGAGAAATTCCCACCGGACAAATGATAAAACGTTTCAAAGAAACACCTTCTGTAATTTTTGGAACCAATTCCTTTTGGCAGGGCGTAGATGTTCCGGGGGAGGCTCTCAAAAGCGTCATCATCACCAAACTTCCATTTGACGTTCCCAGTGAACCTCTTACCGAGGCTCGTCTCGAAAATTTGCGCCAAAGATCGATTGATCCATTTTCGCATTACCAGATACCCCGCGCGATTATTCAAATGAAGCAAGGTTTTGGTCGGCTGATCCGCAAAAAATCGGATACAGGGATTATCTCTATTTTGGATTCTAGGATTGTTCGCCGGGGTTATGGCAAACAGTTTCTGACTTCGTTACCACCCTGCAAAGTGGTAGAGAATTTGGTCGAAGTGAAGAAATTTTTTTCCAACCCGCGCCCAACCCAACCGCAGGAGGATTAAAAACTCACTGCTCGCCACAGAGGCAACTAAAGCCAGAAATCACCTTTCTTGACTACAAGTGGTTGTGGCCAAGGTTATTTATTCTGCGATTCTGGCGCTAGGGCGGGTTCTGTAACCTGTTTAAACCATTTTGAATTGAGAACTAGGGCAAAATCTGTTTCATTCAGCAGAATTTCTTTCTCTGGCAGTACATTTAATTCGGTGCATTTTCCCAACCATTCGCGGCAACCCGATTCGTTAGCCA
>CAJWQP010000132.1 GCA_913045445.1 uncultured Nitrospina sp.
CAAGTGGAATGCACCATTAACGGCATAGGTGAACGGGCCGGCAATGCCGCGATGGAAGAAATTGTCATGGCACTCAAAACCCGCCATAAATTTTATGGCGCCAACACGAGTATCGACACAAAACACATTTTGGCTTGCAGTAAATTGGTCAGCTCCTTGACCGGGTTTTTCGTTCAACGCAACAAAGCGATTGTGGGCAAAAACGCTTTTGCCCATGAGTCAGGTGTCCACCAGGACGGCTACTTGAAGAAAAAAGATACCTACGAAATAATGAATCCTAAAGATATCGGACTCGAAGAGGCTGATTTAGTCCTTGGCAAACATTCGGGCCGAAACGCACTCGACAGCAAAATCAAAAGCCTGGGTTACAAATTAACAGATGCCGAACTGGATCAGGTTTTCACGGATTTAAAAATTCTTGCTGATGAAAAAAAGGACCTCTTTGAGGAAGATATACTTTCCCTTATTCAAAAGCAGAAATTTTCGGAAGATGATTTAATCACCTACAAACTCGAAAGTTTGAAGTGTTCATTTGAAAGTGGAATGACGCCTGAAGCATCGGTGGTATTAGTCAGCAGGGATGACAAGCGACATGAGGCAACGGCAAGCGGTGATGGCCCGGTCGATTCTATCTATAACGCTATTGATCGTATCACAGGAATCTCCTGCAAACTGCTTGAATACCAGGTCATGTCTAAAACCAAGGGTACCGATGCACAGGGAGAAGTTACAGTTCGCGTGGTCAGCGAGAACCGCGAGGTTTTGGGCAAAGGGGTCGGTGTGAACACAATTGAAGCGAGCGGATTTGCTTATATCAACGCAGTTAATAAACTTTTATTTAAAACCAAATCAGGCCCATTGGGTTTCAGTGAGATACCCGGCCCATAATTATGACCACGTCTTCCAGGCTCCCCTCAGTCCGCCCCACAACACGACGGGAACGAATTGAGAGGGACAACGATTTAAAGAACCGCGACACTCTTTTTCAGGATGAAAAAAGTCCTGAAAAGTTTGAGTTCAACGACAAGGTCGCAGATGTGTTTGATGATATGCTGGAGCGTAGTATTCCGCTTTATCGCGAATGCCAGAATCTAACCGTTGAGTGGTGCAAGCGTCTGGCTAAACCGGATTCCTGTATCTACGACCTGGGTTGTTCTACGGGTTCATTATTGTCGCCGCTGGTCAAAGCGGTTCCAGACCTCACAGGACTGAGGATCATTGGCGTAGATAATTCCCCTGCTATGATCAATAAGGCCCGTGAAAAACTGGGCAGGAGTTCCAGTTCCGTGAATTTTGTGGAAGCTGATCTCAATAATTCATTTTCCTTCAACCCCGCATGTGCAATTGTGATGAATTACACACTTCAATTCATCGCTCCGGAAAGTCGAAGGTTTCTGCTTGAGAAAATTTATTCCTCATTAGTTCATGGAGGTGGATTCATTCTCAATGAAAAGGTTTTGAGTGAAGATGAACGCCTGAGCGAAACATTTATTGAGATGCATCACGACTTCAAGCATGGTCATGGATATTCGAAAATGGAAATATCCAAGAAAAGAGATGCGCTGGAAAATGTTCTCATACCCTGGAAATTGAGTAAAACCATAGCACTCATTGAGAAAGCTGGATTCAAAACTGTCGATGTATTTTTCAAGTGGAACAACTTTGCCGGACTCGTTGCATTGAAATAAAAACTACTGTACTCTTTCTAATTTTGGAGAAACCGCAATGCCGCATTACGATCATCTTTGTAAAAAATGCAAAAAACCTTTTGTGGTGGAGATGAAAATTTCAGAAGTTGACAAAAAGAAAGTTTCCTGTCCTGAATGCAAGTCTAATGATGTTACTCGCGAAGTCACAAACAAATCGTTTACCAGCGAAAGCATAAATCGCTACGTTTGGGACAAATAATAATTCCTTTTTGAAAATATGCCTACTACAGCGCAACCAGAAATAAAATCAGTTCCCGGTCGCATTGGTGAATTGGTTCAATTTCCCCTGCAACGCATCCATATAGAATTGACCAACGTTTGTAATTTTGACTGTACTTTCTGCCCGAAACAGGAAATGACACGCAAATATGAATATATGGAATTTGATCGTGTCTGCGCGATCATTGATCAGGTGGCGGAATATAATCTGAGCGAAAAAATTACATTCCACGTGATGGGCGAACCATTTATGCACCCACGGTTTTTTGAGATTCTTGATTATGCCGCTCACTTGGGTGTGAAAACGGGAATCACCACCAATGGGACTTATCTTGAAGAAGACATTGCCATAAAAATTGAGCAGGCAACTGTCTCCCAAATAAATGTATCCCTGCAAACCCCCGATGAGGAGTCTTTCAAAACACGAAAGTCCAGAAAGATGGATTTCGAACAGTACAAGGCTCGAATTCTTGAATTTCTCAGCGCTTGTTTACGTCAGAAATCCCCACCAAAGATTAAAGTTCATTTTCTTAGTACAGTATTCAAGTCCGAGGTCCCCGGAGAAGACTGGTCCCTTGGCACAATGAACGTAATAAACAATACCAATGAGCTTCGCCACACCTTCGCCTACTGGGCAAATGAGATATTGAATGTAACGCCTGGTATTACTGCGGCTGACAAACGGGCCGTGCAGAAAAGGATTTCAGGGTTATCAGCCTTCAAGTGGAATGTTGTAGAAGTTGTTCCGAACCTTTATTTTGAAACTTATGTATTGGATACATGGGGCAATGCTTTTGTTGGCGAAGAAACCGTTCCCACCCAAATAGGCTACTGCAGTGCACTGACAGATCATTTCGCGATTCTCGTTAATGGCGATATGACATACTGCTGTAAAGATTTTGACGGCAAAACTACTGCTGGTAACGTTTTTGAAAAACCAATTGTTGAGTTATTGAACGCCAGACCAATAATAGATACCGTTGAAGGATTCATGAATAATAAGGTGGCTCATCCCTACTGTCAAAAATGTCTTGGCGGAAGCAGTAAATTCAAGTCACTTAGAAATGCCATCGGATCTATATTGATTTGGAGATATTTGAAAAGTTTTTTTTACAACAAGAAATAGTAGATTTAGCGGGATGTAGCGCAGCCTGGTAGCGCACTTCGTTCGGGACGAAGGGGTCGGAAGT
>CAJWQP010000133.1 GCA_913045445.1 uncultured Nitrospina sp.
CACTATTTTTTTATTTTTTTGCTCTGACTTCTGCCGCGTAAGCTTTGGCTCTTTTTCGCATGACTTCTCTTTCTTCTGGAGAGGCGTCTGCTCTGGGTACAGGTTTGGGAACTTTCCTTCCACTGGCTTTTGGTGCAGGAGCAGGGGCCTCGACCGTGGCTTCTGGCTCTGGCACAGCCACAACTTCACTTTGTACGTCCTGGGTTTCAGGAGAATCCTCATCATTTTCTGCCGACTCAGGGAGTGTTTCGGGGGCAGACGGTTCCTCTACTTTTTTTTCAGCTTCTAGTTTTTTCAGTTCTTCTTCACGCCTTTCCCTCCTACGTTCCTGGATTTCCATAGCACGATGAAATGGCGCTTCATTAATTGCCATTCTAGTGATAGACCCAGTGCTAGAGTGGACATTTGAATTAAAATGAAAACCTTTCTCACCCTCCCGGCTCATCTCTATTCTCCTTTAGTTTAAAATCAATATTATATTCTTAACTATATCTCATTTCCTCACCTGCCTCACAATAAAAGAATCCCAAAAAAATGGAAACGTGGGCAAACCGTGGGCAAATAGATGCCAAATATAAAAAAGCACCTACAGGCCGCAACTCATAAGTGCTTGTTTTATTTGCTAGCGGGGACCAGGTTTGAACTGACGATCTCTGGGTTCTAATGACCGGGGTTTTGGTTTCTTCCCGGCACTAAAAAAACCTAATGCCTGACCAGTTCATCCTGCATCAAGCCTCTTAGAACGTCACTCCTTGCTACAACTCCGACCAGTTTCTCCCCATCTATAATGGGAAATCGAATCAGGTTTTTCTCTACCATGGTTTTTGCGATTTCCATCACAGGGGTGTCCCGGTCCGCGGTATTGACATCGTGGGTCATGATCTCAAAAACCTGGGTGGTCTCCAGATTCTTGCCCTGAAGTATTGCATCAAGAATATCGTATTCCGTGATCATTCCCACCACCTCATCGGACTCATCAACCACGGGCAACCCGCTAAACGACCCGGACAGAATGTGCACCGCTACATTCTTGGCAAAAGCGGACTTTTTTATTGTGACAACAGACTCGACCATTACATCTTTTGCAAAGAGATTCTTCATGTTGCTCACCCCCTTTTAATTGAACTCTTTTATGCCAGTCGAATGGTGAAATTGTTGAACCTTCTCTTACTATATTATGAGTCTGAGGCCGCGATTTCGCTACTGGATCAATCAACATTAAGGTGACTAGGAAGGGTGTAGGCATTATATTGATAGGGCTCTGAGGGAGGCGATTCGGGTTTTTGGTGAAAATGAAGAATGAGCGGAATGAAGTGAGGGGCAGGGGGGGCGTTGCACTATTCCGGTTCGATGGAAGACGGTTTTTTCATGCTTATGAGTTTCTCTGCCTCTTCCTTTTTCTTCTTCCTTTGATTTACCAGAATTAAGTTTGCTATAAAGGCGAGGCCTAGCCAAATGATTAAATTTTCATCAACAATACCGACAAACACCTCCAGTACGATGATGATAAGTATGAACGAGAATATGGATTCCTTCTGTTCCCTGAAAAACCTTAATATCATTTCTTTTGCCTTTACAGGATTTATATTGATAATTTAAGTTTTGCATTTTCTGTCGCATTTGACAATTTCAGACTGACCACTTGGATGCCCTGACCGGGTTATTTGGGAACAGATGTTGGAGTGGTAAAGCTAATCAGCGGGAGGAAGGAGGAATAATGTTCCAGAACTGGGAAACTCTCATTGGCGCTATCGTTGCCCTGGCGATAATAATATCCTTCCTGCATAAGAAGTATTGAGGCACGAAATAAAGTACTGTGAATGCTTCGCATGAGACAAGAAAAAGCCTCTGATCAGGCTCGGAGGCTGGCAGAAATATAGCGGGAATAGCAAGCCAGGTCTAATTGGGGCTGGCTTGCCTGTCTCCTCCATTTTTGACACTGGGCAATTTAAAATGCCAGTATTTTCGGCGAATGTCCTCACGAAGAAATTTAAATTTTGTTATTTTTTTACAGTTCGAGCACTCAGCCGGAAGCTCAGAGCCTATTTGAGCAGATAAAAGATGTCCAGTTCCTTTCCACACAACTCACATTTGTAGACAAAGAAACGCATATTTCGCACCCTCCTTCTACTTATCAATATGGGACTAAAGGCTAACTGTTTAAGAAAAATATGCGCTGTGAAAAGTGGCATGATTTCCGGGAAAATGGAGATATAGCAAATAGCGGCCAAAACCCAAAAGGGTCTGAAAGCGGTTGGCTTCCGTGCCCCTTTGTTTTATTTGGTAGCGGGGGCCAGGTTTGAGCTGACGACCTTTGGGAGATAAAATTTTAATGATCCCAGCAAGCATACCTTTTCGCCCCAAGGCGAACCATGATTATCAAGATTTCTGTTATAAAGGTGAGAGTCGGTGGGTTTATCTATACAAAAAACTAAGGAGGAGGACTATGAACCCGGACGAGGTGCTTGAAACTTTGCGTGCAGGCAACGAGCGTTACCTGAGTGGCAAAACCCACAAACACGATTTTCACGCAGATCGGGCTGAGTTGGCTCAGAGCCAACACCCAATTGCTGCTGTGCTCAGTTGCTCAGATTCTCGGGTCGTACCGCAATTTGCGTTTGACCAGGGTTCCGGAAAGCTGTTCGTCGTGCGCGTTGCAGGCAACATTGCAACTTCTTATGGAATTGCATCGCTAGAGTACGCTGTCGAATACCTCCAAACTCCACTGATATACGTATTGGGGCATACGTCCTGTGGTGCAGTGGATGCTGCGATTAAAGTGGTGAAGGATGGCGCAGAGTTTCCAGGAGAGTTGCCAGGACTGGTTGCATCGATCGCCCGTGCCGTGCATATCACTGAGACGAAAACAGAGGACCTCTTCGTGAATGCCGTGCGAGAAAACGTGCGTTTGACCGTCACTAATCTATCGAAGACGAGTGAAATCATTCAGTCGCGTATACAATCGGGTAAGCTCCTGGTAGTTGGCGGTATATACGAACTTGCGAGCGGCAAAGTCTCTCTCGTTTCGTGAGTAGTGCTTCTCCTTTGC
>CAJWQP010000134.1 GCA_913045445.1 uncultured Nitrospina sp.
AAAGCGAGCCAAAAATTCCTTGAGGCGCGTAAAGAAAAACCTGACGACCCTAAAATTTCCTACAACCTGGGCAACAGTCGCTACAAACAGGGAAAATTCGATGAGGCGCTCCAGGATTATTCCCGTTCCGTCAATGAAAAGTCTGACCCTGCCTTGATACAAAAGTCGACCTACAATATGGGAAATACTCTTTTTCGGATGGGCAAGCTGGAAGAATCCGTTGCTTCCTACAAGAAGGCTCTTGAACTCGACCCGAGTGATATGGACGCAAAATATAATCTTGAATTTGTCCGCGAACAAATCGAGAAGAAAAAACAGGAACAACAACAGAAACAGGATGAATCCGGGAAAGACAAAAAAGACCAGCAATCCGGCGACGAAAAGGACAAAAATAAGGAACAGAACGAAAATGACCCGCAGGATCAAGCCGACAACAAGGATAAATCCAACGACACTCCGGACCCGCAGGAACAAAACGAACCACAGGACGACCCTTCCCGCACTGCCGAAGCCTCTCCCGAAAGCATGACTGAAGAGGAGGCCGAACAAAGGCTGAGCGCACTCACCGAAGACCTTAAAAAGTTCCAGCGTCAACAGGCTCTTGACATGAAATCACTCTTCACCTATCAGGGTAACGACTGGTAATAATGAATCATAGTTCACAAAACAGGTTTCAAATATGGGTCTTGTTCACTGCCCTCCTACTTGGTGCAATATTTCCCGGCGCGGTGTTTTCGGAAGATATACGCCTGTCTGCAACGGTAGATAAAAACCAACTGACCTTTGAGGACTCTATTGAGTATTCCGTCACCGTTCATGGTGTCCGCAATCCGCCGATGCCAGAGCTTCCTCCATTATCCGATTTTCGTGTAAGGTCCAGGGGAACGCAATCCTCAACGCAGATAATTAATTCAGACATGCGCGTCAGCACAACTCACAAGTTCCTGCTCATCCCAAAAAATACAGGAAGATTAAAAATTGGTTCCGCGGTCATGAAACTTGATGGCGCTATCTATAAATCAGACCCCATCATCGTCTCAGTTGAAAAACCCAGTCCCGGGAAAATAGATAAAAACGAAGTCGTCTTTACTGAAACAAGCGTTTCAAAAAAGGACCCGTTTGTGAATGAGCAGATAGCATACACATTCAAACTATTTCGCCGAGTCGGGGCAAACAACCTGAATCTAAGCATGCCATATGATGACACCCTGTTCCGCAAAGAAGACATGGGCAAAGCCAAACGCTATTCCAAGGTCATTAATGGAATCGCCTATGACGTGCATGAACTATCGGTTGCTCTGTTTCCGCTCAAAGCGGGTGATGCAGTGATCCCCCCTTCCCTGCTGGAACTTGACCTTGTATATCGCACCCAGGCAAATAGAAGAAAGGACCCTTTCTCAAATTTTTTTAATGATCCGTTTTTTGGCAGGGGCACACAGAGTGAGCATAAAATATTAGCGACAAAGCAAATAGAACTCAAAGTCCGCCCTTTACCAAAAGATGGAAAACCAGAGGACTTCAGGAATCTGGTCGGTCGCTTTGCCATATCAGCAGAGCTTGGAAAAACGGACCTCGATGCGGGTGATACCACAACGTTAACGCTAACGGTCTCAGGCACAGGGAACATAATGGATGTGACTCTCGCCGAACCAGACCTTCATGGACAGTTTAAAATATACCCGGATCAGCCAACTTTCAAACAAGCCATTCATGGAACTCAAATTGGAGGTGAAAAGGTTTTCAAATTCGCGTTGGTTCCTTATTCCGCCGGCGCGCAAACCATTCCCTCGATTGAACTGAATTATTTTGACCCTGAAAAAAGCACATACACTACAGTTTCGACCCATCCCATAAATTTAATGGTGAGGGCCGGAACAAATGACAACAAATTAAATCTGGTACAACCCGACTCTGCGCCTTCTCAACAGAATGGTTCGTCGGTATCCATTTTAGCGCGGGACATTCTGCCTATTCACACGAGGTTGTCAGATTTTGAAAACGCCACGTTCAATAACACTCGCCGGATTATATATGCACTGGGAATTCTGGCCCCCATATTGATATATTTCTTAGCCGCTGGATACATTCGTTATAACCATCGAATGAAAGAAGACATATCATATTCCCGCAGACAAGGCGCCTATACTATTGCCAGGAAAAAACTTGAGCAATTGTCGTTATCTCATCCAGATTCAAAAGATTTTGTGAAGGAGTTTTCGCAAATATTTAGAGAGTACATCGGAAACAAACTGAATTTACAGGGAACAGCATTCACCGCGAAAGAGTTGGAAAAAAAGTTAAGTGACCATGATTATGAGAAAGATCAAATTTCAGCCGTAAGGAAACTACTTGAAAAATGCGAGTCTATGCAATACGCACCCATGGTAACAGGCAAGGACAGTGAATTGATCGAGGAGTCTTTAACTTTACTTAATGAATTGGAGAAACAGGCATGAGCATTCACATCAGAAAGGTTTTATGGGTCTGCCTTTGTCTATTTCTATCTGCGCCTGTTCTGATTGAAGCCCAGGAAGAAGATATTTTATTGAATATTTCTCGGGCTAACGAGTCTTATCATGAAAAGGACTACCCATCTGCGGCTAAAATATTCGAGGACCTTATCGCCCAGGGTCAACACAACGGCTTTCTGTATTATAACCTTGGAAATACTTACATGCGCTTGGGTAAAACGGGTCATGCGATCCTTAATTACCTGCATGCAAAAACGCTTTTGCCGCGAAATGAAAACCTCGATGCAAATCTTAGGTATGCGATAAGTCAAACCACCGACCAGTTGCACCCTCCACAAGGTGGATTCCTCTCAGGAATATTGTTCTGGCTGGAAACACTCAATCTAAACGAGCATTTCCAGTTTTTGATACTTTTCAATATTTTATTCTGGTCCGTTTCTATCGGCCTGTTATATTACAGAAAACCCTTCTGGCTTATTTTGAAAAGAGTGACCCTGGGACTTCTATTAATTGCATTATTATCTACTGGGACAAAATATTATTTACAATCAGGACAAAAT
>CAJWQP010000135.1 GCA_913045445.1 uncultured Nitrospina sp.
TTAGTACTTTATAGTTATTTCAAACAAAGTTCGTTTTGACCCACGTCCGTCCCGCGCCAGTCGACAAACCCGCTTTTTCGACAAGAGAAGGTGGGTTTTTTGCTACAATGACAGTAAGGTTGATTGTCAATAAACTACACTAGAATATAAGCCTCAAACGTCAATAACTGCTACTATTGTGCTACCGCACAAACATTAGCTGACCAAACGAACATTCCAATGTAATGATGAGTGGTGGGAGGGAAAAAAGGAATGAGCAATTTAGCTAAAGGCAATGTAAGTTGATCCCAGAAAGAGTGCTGGTGTTTACCTGTACCAGATACAGGCTGGAGACTTCAGCCAGACGATGAAGATGGTATTGTTGAAATGGCGGGGTACGGTCGGGATGAAAGACGGAGAATGAAATAAAGGAGATATCATGAAGAAAATAGCGATACTGCTTTCGTTAATTGTAAGTGTTAGCACACAATCTTTGAGTTTTGATGCTGGCGATGGGAAATTGCGTATCATTGTCTTTGGTGCCCACCCCGACGACTGCGAGCTAAAAGCCGGCGGCGTTGCAGCCATGTGGGCCCAAAAGGGGCACCAGGTAAAATTTGTTTCCACTACCAACGGGGATATCGGTCACGCCGTTATGGCCGGTGGGCAGTTGGCAAAACGAAGAACTCGCGAAGTTAAGGAAGTTGCCGAGGTACTGGGCATCACATCTCATGTGATGGATAATCATGACGGCGAACTTATGCCAACCTTGGAGAACCGCAAGGCGCTGGTACGACTGATTCGCGACTGGAAAGCGGATATTGTTATGGGCCACCGGCCCAACGATTATCATCCGGACCATCGGTATGCGGGCGTACTGATGCAGGATGCCGCCTTCATGGTGACCGTGAGTAATTTCGCCCCGGATACACCATATTTGACCCAGAATCCAGTATTTCTTTATCTTTCCGATGGTTTTCAAAAGCCTAATCCCTTCAGCCCGAACGTCGTAGTTGGAATCGACGATGTCATTGAACAAAAGATTGATGCGTTATGGAAATTCGAATCCCAAATTGAAAGTTTTTGGGCCACGCAGAATTTCGAAACCGTTATTCCTGTACCCACTGACCCAGCTCAACGAGGGGCCAGAAAACACGAGTTCAGTCAGGCATTTGGTCAACGTACCCAAGCAACCGCCGACCGTTTCCGCGAAAAACTCATCGAACTTTATGGTAAAGAAAAAGGCGGGAAAATCAAGCACGCCGAGGCCTTCGAAGTCTGCGAATATGGTACACAGCCATCCCAGGCTGACTTAAAAAAACTTTTCCCGTTTTTCGAGAAGTAATCGCTACCCGAGAAAAACTGTTGAAATGACTTCTGCTCCCTTCACACCATTCAACCCCCAATAAGCAGCGAGGTTTTTTGTTTCTAAACCTCCTAATTGACTTTACCACTATCTCTCCTTAGTTTTCCTCCAGAGAGGTAGTTTTGCCTATTATGCTTTCACATCAGCAGACTTTGCGAATTTTCGCCGAAACAGCAAATTGCTTTTGATCGCCAGTCTGCTTACCTTTTATAAAGGGGGATGTACTGGAGAAACCGTTTTGTGTCTCTACCTATATATTGAGAGAAGAGTTTTTTTTGCACCACCGCCGTTTCCGTAATGGAGAACAGTGAATATGCTCGTTTACAGGCTCATCGACCTCCTGTTCCAACTGATGTACCTCTGCCTCATCGCCAGAGTGATCCTATCGTGGATTCCTCACAATTACCACCACCCTGCTGTCCAACTTCTATACCAGATAACAGAACCGGTCCTGCGCCCGTTCAGAATGATTATTCCCACCCGTTCGGTCGGTATTGATATTTCACCTATCCTGGCCCTTATCGCGTTGGGATTCATCAAGCGGCTGATCTTCTGGGCCATCTGAACCGTCTCCGTGGCTGATAAAACAGATCAGACTCCCATGTCCGCACCCAAAGATTCAGGGAGTTGGCTACCTTCATGCGTACGCCCCATATCACTGACCTCTCGGAGATCGATATTGCTCTCATCGGTGTTCCCTTCGACGGTGCTGTAACGAACCGGCACGGCCCACGGGAAGAAGATCGCTTCAGCAGAATTGACGAAATCATGAACAATCATGTGGAAAAAAGGCAGATCGCCGGCGCTATGATCCTGTGGGACAAAGGAAAGTTCTTCCTCAACGATCCCGTCTCAAAATACATTCCTTCATCCTCAGTCCGGAAATCTCGTGATCGTGATCGACCCCTTTCAAAGAGGGATTATGAGGCGTGACTGCCACAAGACAATTCGAGTCTCACCTGGAGAGGAGTGGCCCCGGTACAGATATCGGACCGTGGACGAGGGGTGTTGTATTACGTAAGAACTACCCCGAAGCTCAAAAATATCGGGAATGATGAATCCTATCACAAATATTATCAGCCAGTTCACAATTAAGGATGAACAGCAAAGCAGTCTTCATTGCACTTCTCATTTATTTAGCTTTCACTAATCTTATCAGAGGAGAATCTATGCTTTCGTACGGCTCTTTTGTGAAGGATAATCACACTCTATTCAAGCTGTACGCACCCGCGGCTGAGCAAGTCTTCTGCGTCATATTTGATTCGCCTGAGGCTGAAAGTGGTGTTGAGCATCCCATGCAAAAATCTGCTGAAGGGATCTGGACGCTGCGCTTAGAGAAAGTTGGATTCGGCACACTTTACGGATACCGTCTTGAGGGAGATTATCCGGGGAATGATCCCACCGTGATTATTGCCGATCCCTACTCCAAAGCTGCCGTTACTCAAAATTCCATGAGTCACGTAGCTAAATCACTGGTTATAGATGATACCTATGATTGGGAAGATGATACCTGGGTCAAAATCGATCCCCGCGATCTGATCATTTATGAAATGCATGTCAGGGATATGACAGCCCACCCTACATCCACAGCAAACCAAAAAGGAACATATGCTGGACTGGCTGAAGCGGGACAAAATGGAGGTATTGAGCATATCAAGGCCATGGGTG
>CAJWQP010000136.1 GCA_913045445.1 uncultured Nitrospina sp.
GGCTAAAAGTGTGTAGGCAACCAATTTTAAACAGATAATGGCCCTATCAACTCAATGGGCACTGGAATGAAGGTAATGATAAATATAGCGATTGCCACTATCCCCATCCTCCTATGATACTCCAATGGCAAAACTTCCTCATCAATCAATGGAGCGGGTTTAAATCGAGTCAAAACCAGCAACAGGATCGCCCATATCCCCCAACTGGGCCAAAAATATATGAGGAAAAGAAGAAAAACAAAAAAACTTTTGGCCAATATGTGGGATTTATCTCCAAACAGGGAGTAGATGATATGTCCACCATCCAATTGACCTATTGGAAATAAATTAATGGCGGTAACAAACAATCCTACCCATCCTGCAAACGCTATCGGGTGCAACTGAATATTAAAATCTGCTGATAAGGGTGTCACACCAAGTATAATTTTTGAAAACACTATCATGATAATAGAACTGCCGAATGACAACCCGCTTTCCCCTGTCGGAGCAACAACTTCCGAAAGGTACAGACCTGTAATCAAAGTTGGTACCGCCACGATAAAACCCGCAATAGGTCCTGCCGCACCAATCTCCATCAGAACTCGTCGGTCAGGAATAGGATCCTTAATCACAACCATCGCGCCAAAGGTGCCGAACAGGAAAAGACCCGGCGGGGCGGGAATAAACATAGGCAGAGTAGTTTTAACTCCATTCCTCACACCCGCATAAAAATGACCAAATTCATGCGCTCCCAAAATAAGAAACAAACTACCAGCATATAAACCCCCTCCCGCCTGATAGGTCGTAAAAAATGTAGCGGCGAGTAGCACAAAAAATAACGCCCAGCTTCGAAGACTCGGCCCCTGCGAAGTTTCATTTTCCGGGTTTGGTTCTATAAATCCGTTATCTATTGAATTTTCACTGAAATAGTTCTGACGGATATCTTCGTCCATATATCAGAAGGATCAAATCATGAGGTGGGTAAAGGTTTGTGCTTAAATTCGCGGGCGTTTTCACCAGAATATTCAGCGACCGTCTGGCCGGAGCCAATCAATTTATATTTGTATATGACTAACCCATCAAGACCCACCGGACCTCTGGCATGTGTTTTGTTAGTACTGATCCCTATCTCGGCCCCCAGCCCATATCGAAAGCCATCGGCAAAACGCGTTGATGCGTTCCACAGAACGCTGGATGAATCTACTTCATTGAGAAATTGCTCTGCACAGGAAGCATCCTCAGTGAGTATGCTGTCAGTATGTCCGGATCCATGAAGATTGATAAACTCAATCGCCTCGGAAACATCGGATACAATCTTCACCGATAACTTGAGATCTGTGTACTCAGAATCCCAGTCCGCTTCAACAGCCGGAGCCATCTCAGGAATGATTTTTCGTGTCTGCTCACAACCGACAAGTTCAACATTTTTTGCGCGAAACTGGTTATTCAACTGGGGGAGAATTTTTTGAGCTACACCCTCGTGCACCAGCAAAGTTTCCATGGCATTACATGCGGCAGGGTATTGCAGTTTTGAGTCGAGAACAACCGCAATAGCCTTATTCGCATCTGCTTTTGAATCTATAAATCCATGACAAATGCCTTCTGAATGTCCTAATACGGGGATTCGTGTATTTTCCTGTATATATTTAACAAACTCGTTGCTGCCGCGCGGGATAACAAGATTAATATTTTTTTCTTCCCTCAACATATCCGCAACTTCGGATCGCGTTTCAATCATCTGCACAGCGCCGACAGCAACCCCATCGACCCTGCCTATCGCCTCCCTGATTAGTGAGACAATTATTTTATTCGAGTTTTGCGCTTCCCTTCCCCCTTTAAGGATAACTGCATTCCCGGACTTCAGACAAAGTGATGAGATCTGTGGAACGGCATCAGGCCGCGACTCAAAAATTGCGCCTATCACACCGATAGGACATGTCAGCCGATACAGAGTCAAACCTTGATCCATTTCCATTGCCATTTGCCGCTGTCCAACCGGGTCTTCGAGTCTAACCACACTTCTGATTCCTTTGACCATTCCCATGACTTTATTTTCATTTAAACGGAGGCGGGCGATGAGTGGTCCTGGAATATTTTCCTTCTCCGCAAATTCCAGGTCTTTTGCGTTGGCTTCAAGGATGGAGGCACAACCCTTCTCAATGGCTGAAGCAATTTCCTCCAACGTCTGGTTTTTTACCTCGGTAGATAAATGTGCCAGTTGTAATGCCGCCGCTTTTGCTATGGCGGCAATTTCAGAAACGGTTTCAGTTGTCATAATTTTTCAGAGTGTTTTATAAAGTTTCATTCAATTAATAAAAAAAACAAACTATCATGAAAATTCATTTTGCAGGGAATTCAATTCACTATTACAGGAAATATATCAGCTCATATCCACCAAGAAGCATTTAACAGACCCGTTCGCTGATTTTGCGAAAAAACTTTCCGCCTCCCAACAAACAGGCAGTCATAATTTCCTTTAAGTCTCAATAATTCCCTGAACGCCCATATTCCACATAACTTATTGATTTATTGACGGATAAGCAGAATCGTTGTGAAGCATAGGTATTGGTAGTAGCAAGCTGATTATTTTATGTTTCCTTGAGCTTTTATCGTCATACACCTTTTGATTTCAATGAAGTTTCTGCTCTCTATGGCATAAAACTTAATGGCATATTAAGGAGACCTCTAACACCAGTCCTTTAATTTTAAGGGTAGGCTGAACGAGTTTTAGAGATCCCCTTAAGATTGTTTGAAAGTAGCCTCAACTCTGGGCGGGTTTGTTTCGATAGATAAGTGAAGAGGCTATTCACGGAAATACTTTGTCACATTCAAATGCAGGAGTCGGGGAAAGCAAAAGCCTACTCCACTTACTGCGTCACTACTATCCTGGGACCTGAAACAGTATGGATGACAAAGAGTGGAAAGTATTTTTGTTGCTGGGAGTGCGTAGAGGAATACGAAATCACTCAGCGCTCATATTAACGCTCACTTTTTCAACCCCCTGATCTCGCGCAAACAAAATCCCGCCC
>CAJWQP010000137.1 GCA_913045445.1 uncultured Nitrospina sp.
CCAAATTATTTTAAGGATATTTCAAGGACCATGAACAACAAGATACCTTATGACTTGTTGGTGGAATGTCGAAGTTGCGGCATAGAAAATAGTATTGTTGATTACGTTCCCAGCATGCGCATATTTTGTAGTCAGTGTCGGGAACGGTTGATAGATGCGGACATTATAGAAACGCACTGCGAGTACGTTTGTCAGAAGTGTGATATGAAGATGGTCCTGTTGCAGGCCACCGAGGTCAAACCCGGCGAGTCGGCTTGTTCATGCGGAAGTACTGACTTGCTTGAGGTCGGTAAAACCACCCTCCCGGATGAAGCCGCTAAAGCGGGTGGATTGATTGATCTCGCTGAGGATGACGATGACGTACTGGAAGATACAGATTGGTTGAGGTCGGACCTGAGCGAAATAGATGATGATTATGATGATATGTTCAATCAAGACCCCGGTCATCATTAACAGGTTACTGTCAAAGCTCCGATGGTAACCCATTTGGAAAACCAGTAATAGCTTTGCGCATTAACCATCCTTCCTTCTGAAGTGTGACAGACGCTCTTTTTTAATTCCTGAGTTTTTTCCGAAGGGCGTTATAATTTAATAACTATTTGAATTTATTAACTTATATAAGGTAGGTCATTTGTTATGTCCCAAAAGCATCCTATGAAAGGTGATGTTTGGGCTGGGAATATTGATCAAGCAATCGCGCTGATCGAAGAAAAGGAAAACTTTCTTTTCTGTGGTGATATTGATCCAGACTCAGTCGGGTCCATGATGTCGTTAGCCCTTTTTCTCAGATTGATGGACAAGCAGGCATCTATTGTCCTTGAGAATGGATTGAACGAGAATCTGGATTACCTCATAAGCATTCTTGAATATAATTCCATCCGGATACTCAAAACGGAAGATGAGATAAAGAACATGAAAAAAAGTGTAGATGCCATCGTCATATGTGACACGGCAAATACCAAGTTGGTGCCTTTTTATTCTGTTTTATCTGATAGCTTTTTAAACCAAAACTTTTCGGTTATTGAGATAGATCATCATTTTGGGGCAGACAGTGAGGAATTGACTGAAGACGGAATAAAGCTGTTTAGAGAGGCCAACGCGACAACAGAGATTATAGGCGAGTTGCTGCAGGAACTGATGAAACGATTTCCGGAAACAACGGATCCTTTCAATCAAAGAAATATACTCATAGGACTCATCACGGGTTTGCTAGGCGATACGGTCGGTGGCAAGGTTGTGCCGCTCAAGGAAGATTTCGATTACTGGATGAAGGAATTGGGGGCTCGCCTGACCAAAAACACGCGCTGGCGAGGGGCCAAGGAGGGACGACCGGCAGATAGTAAAGACTCCAAGTTTGCAAGCCCGGAAAAGATCAGCGAATACCTGGACCGTCTTTCCGATGAACAGGAAGGTTGTCTTACTGCTCTTACAAATAGGATTAATAACAAAAATGGGCTGGGGTTTCTCAACCTCATGGAACCCACTTATAAAGAGGTGGAGGATGTTTGTCAGCCTTACAATTCGGATTGGTTTGCGGACATTCTGGGGTTTCTGCTCAACAGAGTTCCTGAAGAGGCGGGTAAGATTGGAGTGATTTGTTTCAATGGTAAAAATGCCGAGGGCAAAGAGTGTATCTTCGTGAAACTGCGGCGGGCAGTCGCTTATGACGGGTTTGACCTTCGACAGGTTGAAGACCAGCTCAAAGGAGTCTTTGACGGGTCTTATATGGGGGGCGGGGGGCATCCTGGCGCTGTATCGTTCCGTATAGTGCCTCAACAGGAAGAAGCATTTCTTTCAAAATTCGAACCCGTCGCAGACTATATACAGTCCAACATGAAGTAGTCTGGGCCTCAGACACTGGAAGTCTCCCGCCAAATATTCTAGAATAATCCCAGTTTATTTTCCCCTTTAATTTTTTCGCAGATAGGTTTCCGGTCATGGATCTAACAGAAACTCAACAGTTGATGCTAGGAAAGCTTGGATCCAGAGTTAAATATTCGGTTGCTAATAAAACGGATATCCCCAAAATCCTTTTGATCAAACTTGGGGCCGTAGGAGATTTGGTTCTGGTTTCCCCTTTTTTTGACCAATTGCGAAAACATTTTCCTCATTCCGAAATTGTCCTGATAGTAGGGCGATCATCCCATGCCGCAGTTGAAAACAATCCGAATATTGACCGCATAATTCTTGCAGATGATTATGTTCTTTATCATGGAAGATTATTGACAAGATTGCTGGAGTTTTTCCGGCTGATTTTAAAATTACGTAAAGAAGAATTTGACCTGACATTTATCCTGCATCGAGCCTGGTCATTTAATTTGCTGGCGTATTTGATAGGTGTTCAGGTGCGAGTAGGATTTGGTCGTGGACATGAAGGGATGTTCCTGACTCATCCGACTTCAGTACACGGTGTCCAGAATGAGCGGGAGTCATACCTTGACTTGTTGAGGGGAATGAATATTCCTGCGGTTTATGAAAAGACATATTATTTTTTGAGCGATGAAGAAAAAGATTTTCTTGGCCTGTATTTAGAGAGGTACGACATCGGTTCCGACGAGGAGATGATTGCAATTTCGCCAGGAGGAGGGGACAACGCCAAAAGTACCATGGCCACAAAACGTTGGCCGGTTGAAAATTACATTGGATTAATTCAGAGGCTTCAAAATGACAGGCCCTGCCGGGTCATTCTGTGCGGTGGACCCAGTGACAGGAAAATTGCCAACAAGATTATTAAATCCTGCCCGGATTGCCTTGATATCACTGACTTGAGTTTTGGAGATATGGCATCCCTTTTTCGTCGCTGCAGTATTTTTATAGGTAATGACAGTGCGCCAAATCATATTGCCTCTGCTATGGGAATACCCTGTGTTGGAATTTGGGGACCTACCGACCCTCGCCAATGGGCACCGCCAGACGCACATAGCAGTATTGTTATACACGAAGTTGAATGTCATCCTTGTTTGAAGGAAGGGAAATTTCCTGAATGCTC
>CAJWQP010000138.1 GCA_913045445.1 uncultured Nitrospina sp.
TGAACCTGAATCATGCGCGTCTACCAATTCCGCCACTTCGGCATATCATCAATTGAGCGAACCTGCATTATCCTTATTTCTTGCTAAATTTCAAGATGTTTACACCGGTTCAGTCGTGTTTTCTGCCTTGCTCTTCCTGATCAAAAAGGGCCTCTCCTTCTTCTTCGACCTCCACCAATGACTTGAGGGACATGTGGTCGTGAAATATGAAGTAGAGTCCACCCGCAAGTATCACTCCCGCAAACAACGCCCACCCTACCATACCGAAACCGACCGACTTGACTTCGCTCTCGCCCATGACCTCATGCAAAGCGATAAGGATTCCCGCGTTGTATGACCCCAGAAAACCTGGGGTGGGAACAACCGTAATAAGAATGGATATCATCACGATAAGAATAAGCAGGGAGGAAATGGTCTTGTGTTGCAGATCGAAGGCATAATAAAGCGGAAAAAATGCAACACTATTGCACACCCAAACAAGGGCCGAATATACGGTAATTTTTACCAACGACCCAAAGTTTTTGACGACCTCACAACCGGCAGCAAATTCCTCAATAAGGTATTCAATTTTATTTGCCCACTTTTCGGGTAGAAAACCTGTAAACCAGTGAACCAGTTTCATCAACATGGGTTTATGGCTTAACAAAAGATAGATGAAGACAATGAACGCTACGGTCGCCAACAGGCAGACCTGACCAAACTTGATCGCCATCTCTTGTACCGAGAATCCTGAAAATTTGAAATCAGACGAAAAAGCACTCGCCTCGAACCAGAAGACCCAAACAAAAATCAGCAAGAGCATTATCAGGTCAAACAATCGTTCCATAACAATCGAAGCAAACGCGGCGGAAAAGGTAATGTCATATTTTTTAGAGAGAAGGTAAGGGCGAAGTATTTCAGCGGCACGAGCTGGAAGAAAGGTTCCCATATACCCTACCATCATGGGAGAATACAATCCGCTAACATCCATTTTCATGGAAGGCTCCAAAAGAACTTGCCAGCGATAGGCCCTGAAAACATATCCCAAAATAACAATTAAAATCGCCGGAATTAAATATATATGATCCATCTCTCTGAACGATGTAATCACTTCGCTCAAGGATACATTGCGCAGGGTGTAGTAGAGTGCGACCAGAGCTATGGTCAGTCCTAAAATAAGTTGCTGATGTTTTTTCAAGGCAGGTCCGCCAGGATAGTTTTGGCTGTTTGGATGTCTTTCTGAATCTGTTCGACCAATTGGTCGGCCGACTTAAACTTTATTTCACTTCGTATACGACGGATAAATACAAGTTCTATTTCCTGTCCATATATTTTTTCATCGAAATCAAAAATATGCGCCTCAACGCTTAAGGTATCACGATCAAAGGTGGGATTAAAACCAACATTTACTACACCATTATATTTTTTGCCATGATGTTTGATCCAAACAGCATAAACTCCTGTTCCCGGTATTTTTACCCGACTGGTGTCCAGATTGGCCGTTGGAAACCCAATGGATTGCCCTGTCTTATAACCATCTATCACCGGACCGGGAATAGAATAATATCGGCCTAGAAACTCTCCGGCCGCGCCCACTTCTCCGTCCTCAATAAGCTCCCGAACACGGGAACTGCTCACAAGGTGTCCGTTGAGTTTGACCGGGTCGACAATATGCGTTAGAAACCCGTATTCTTCTCCCATTTGCTTGAGGTAACGAACCGTTCCTTCGCGTCCTCTGCCGAAAGCATAGTCGAATCCGACCACAACCTCCTTAGCCCCGATGCGCTCGCCCAGAATATCACGGGCAAAATCCCTGGGGTGCTGATCGGCAAATTTACGAGTAAAATCAGCGCAGATCACCAATTCAATTCCGCACTCCTGGATCAATTCCATCTTTTTATGAAACGTTGTCAGCATGGGTGGCACCCGATCCGGCGCCAGGACTTTGAGCGGGTGCGGCTCAAAGGTAAGCGCGACTGGCGTTCCTCCATTCGCTTTGGCCAGTTCAGCGGCTTTTCTAAAAAGGATTTGATGCCCCACATGCACACCATCAAAATTACCGATGGCAACAACCGGATAGGGGATCGAGCCTGTAATGTTTTTCGTACCGCGAATTATGTTCATTACTTATTTCTACCTTAAAATACCTGCGCAAAAGCACTCACAGTGTCTCTGGTCTGGTAGCAGTGGAAATCCAAAGGTTTGTCTGATAGAATGCAACTGTTCCAAAAACACCTTAAATTTATGGAGTCGTCTCATGTTTGATATTGGCTTTTTTGAATTGCTAATCATTATGGCCATTGCGGTGGTCGTTATCGGACCACAAAATCTACCCCGCCTGGCCAAATCCGTTGGCAAGGGTTGGGGCGAATTCCAGAGAACCTTCGATGACCTTAAAAAAGATGTCATGGACGAAGCGGAAGGCCTGAAGCAATCGGTCAACGTCGACAAACTGGAACAGGATATCGGGTCGGCAACTAAAATTGATGTCGACGTTAACCTTAGTATGGACGACATCAACTCCGATTCCAAGCCATCGGATTAGGTAATATTCTGAACTTCCATCTAAAAAGAATCCCGGAAGGTCTGCACGCTTGATAAGCTCTATCTCATTTCATCCCTTCATATCACATTTTCCCACAGCCTTGTTGTTCGCGGGTCTGTTACTTTTGTTTCTCGCACATAAAAAAGGAAAACGTGACGACACTGGAGCGGCTTCTTTTAATCTTAGCATGGGATTTATCGCCGCTCTGATGGCTGATTTTTCTGGAATGATCTCCGTTGACATGACCTCTCAATCTACGGTGGATGTTCTCGGTCATCAAGGATATTCTTTTCTCGTCACGGTACTTTTCGCATTCGCTCTTGGCTGGTCCTATACCAAACCTTTCTCCAGTACTGCGCTGTTCATATACCTGGCCTGCACTCTGGCCATGCTGGCAAGTGTTTTCTCAGGATACCAACTGGTGTTTTCATAACGGACCC
>CAJWQP010000139.1 GCA_913045445.1 uncultured Nitrospina sp.
GCCTTCTCGACCTTTTTACTTCATAATTCCCTCATGCCCTATCGATACGCAATTATTGGAACAGGACGCCAGGGTTTGGCCGCCGCCTATGACATTGGTCAGCATGGCGAGGCGGAAGAAATCCGTCTCTACGACCTGTCCGCTGATATAGCACAAAAAGGAGCAGAGCGAATCAATCAACTTCTGCCAGGCAACCTGGCTAGTGGATTTCCGCTTGATGCTTCCCACTCTGGCGCATTAGAAAGCACACTGTCGGGAGTTCATGCAACGATAAGCGCGGTACCCTTCCAGCTAAATCCACTCATCTGCAAAATCGCGGTGGCAAAAGGCTCCAGCTTTTGCGACCTGGGGGGACATACGGAAACTGTTCGCGAACAATTGAAGTTGGACCCGGAGGCAAAAAAAGCAGGTGTCACGGTAACACCAGACTGCGGGATGGGGCCCGGACTCAACATTTCACTAGGTGTTTATTCCATGTCGTTAATTGAGGAACCAGAAGAGGTGCTCATTTATGACGCGGGTTTGCCTGAGAATCCAAAGCCGCCATGGAACTATCAACTCACTTTCAATATTAACGGACTCACTAATGAATATTATGGCAACGCCGTTTTTCTTCGAAAAGGAAAAGTTACCGAAGTCCCCTGTCTTACTGAAACAGAATTTCTGGAGTTCCCCTCCCCTCTTGGCAAGCTAGAGGCGGCGGTAACATCTGGTGGACTCTCCACGGCTCCCTGGACTTTTCAAAACGTGAATCTTCAACGGTTAGAAAATAAGACGCTGAGGTATCCCGGTCACTGGGATCAATTCAAGGCGTTTCAACAATTGGGTCTATTTGAGGAAAGTAAAGTAATGTTTGATGGAAGCTCTATAGCCCCCCGCGATTTCTATCACCACCTATTGGAACCCAAAATCACAAACGATGCCACCCGCGACATCTGTGTCATCCGTGTCATCTGTCGCGGCAAATCCAACGGATCACCGACGACCTGCACGCTGGATCTTGTGGAACGCTATGACAAAGCAACCGGATTCACCGCTATGGAAAAACTGACTGGCTGGCATGCGGCGATGATTGCGATTCTTTCCGCGAAGGGGGAGGTGCCGCGAGGCGGAGTTCCCGTAGAATCGGTTTTAACTAGCGAACAAATAGCTCGCGAGTGCTACAAACGCGGATGGGACATACGGAACACGACAACCATATAATCTTCAGGAAGAGTTGGACCAACTGGGTCCTGGAGTAGTCTGGGAAACCTTACGAAGTTCCTTCAATTCTTTTCCGCTAATACCCAGAAAATATAAAATGAGTTCGAGATTGGAAACGCTGATACCGGCGTTGGCGTGTTGTTGCACGATCGGCTTGGCGTTAAAAGCGATGCCGAGTCCGGCCCGCGCCAGCATGTGAATATCATTGGCACCATCACCCACGGCAACGACCTGATTTAATGTGAACCCTTCCTGTCTGGCAAGTGACACGAGCGCTTGTTCTTTTGCTCTGGCATCTATGACCTCACCCTCAATTTCTCCAGTCAGTTTCCCGTCCTCAATCGCCAGATGATTCGCGATACCATAATCCAGCTGATATTTATCTTTAATACGGTCGATGAAAAACTGGAATCCGCCACTCACGATGCCGATGCGATAGCCCAGGTACTGGAGGATACGCACGAGGTCTTCCGCCCCAGGCGTGATGGGAATACGGTCGTAAAATTCTTCCAATTTGTCGATTGATAGTCCGGCAAGAAGTCTTACTCGCTCACGAAGGGCCAGATTAAAGTCTAACTCGCCATTCATCGCGCTCCTCGTAATAGCTTCCATGCGCTCTCCCACTCCTGCCATTTTTCCAAGTTCGTCTATCACCTCACATTGTAGAAAAGTCATATCAGCATCGAAAACGATGAGTCTCTTATTACGGCGAAACAACGTATCTTCCTGCACCGCAATATCGACAGGAAAACTTTCCTTGAACTGGACCAACGCATTTAGAATATCAACTGTGGAATGCTCTTCTCTGCTACCGATGATCACCTCGATCACATGATGGTCGCTGTAATCCAACTGTTCAATACGAAGGATGTTGATATCACGCCGAGCGAAAGTTTGTGTCAGGTCGAGAAAAACTTTAGATGACAGATTGGGGCCCAACAAGGTAACTACTGAACGGTGTTTGTAAGGTGCCTCCGGACGCCGACCGATTTCCCAGGGAAGCACCTGTACAGTAATACCGCTTTCCCCGGCCCAGTCATCAAGAGCCCTTTTAAGCTCTGCTATAGAATCTGTTTTTTTTGCGCCCAACAGGAGTGAGAGATTGAGTAGACCGTTGAAGACAAATTGTTTGATATCCAACACATCCAGATTAAACTGGACAACCGGCTCCAGGGCTTCGGCAAGGATACCGGGTCGATCAATACTTGAAATATGAATATGGAGTTGACAGAAATCTTCTTCACTCATGAGTTAACCTTGAGGCCTGTAGCGCCAGCCTTCCCTCTTCTTACAGGTCCACCCATCGTGACACTGAAAGGTTGATAGATTTTCCAGGGTTTCAGAATCAAACAGCGCCAGAATGCCGGGACCCTGTATAGCGTTGTCCTTGAGGTGGAGCCGTTTAAGTTTGGTGAGGTATTTTGATCGGGCAAGATGGATCAGCCCTTCGTCCGTCACCCCGTTTTTATTCAGGTTCAGGTATTGAACATTTGCCAGCAGTTCACAGTCCGCCAGCTCACGAACTCCTTCATCGCCCAACTGATTATCATCCAGATCAAGCCAGGTGATTTCTTTCATTGTTTCGGAGGTCCACAGCAAACGGATAACATCAGGGGTCAACGCAATTCCGCTAGCCATGAGCTGATTGCCTCGCAAACGTCCCGCAAAAATATCCTCCGCTGTGTTGAACTGTCTATTGATGGTCATGAATTAA
>CAJWQP010000140.1 GCA_913045445.1 uncultured Nitrospina sp.
CGATGCCACCCAGCCCGACAGCCAGACACTTTTCAAAAACCACGACCCTCTGGGTTTTCTTTAAGACTTCGTGAATCTCATCCAGGGGAAATGGTCGGAAAGAGCGGATCGTCATTGCTCCAATCTTCTGGCCTTTGTCACGCATCTCGTCGATTACTTCTGAAATGGTCCCAATGACAGATCCCAGTGTGACAATCAGGGTGTCTGCATCATCGGCACGATAGGTAGAAATCAGTCCTCCAGAATCACGTCCAAAAATTTCTTTGAATTCGTTGTTGATCTCCGGAATAATTTCAAGAGCCTTTAACTGTTTGTGATGTTCCATATAGCGAACTTCAGTAAAGGCTTCAGGGCCTACCATGGCGCCGATGGATATGGGATCTGAAGGGTCAAGAACCTGGCGCGGTTCAAAAGGCGGCAGAAAACGATCCACCTGTTCCTGGTCGGGCACATCCATTCGCTCGTAGGCATGGGTCAGTATAAAACCGTCTACACATACCATGACCGGCATGCTTAAAGTTTCAGCAATTTTAAAAGCCTGGATATGCACATCAATCGCTTGTTGATTCGTCTCTGCAAACAGCTGAATCCATCCGGCATCCCGCATGGACATCGAATCTGACTGGTCATTCCAGATATTGATCGGAGAGCCAATTGCACGGTTGCCCACCGTCATGACAATCGGTAAACCTAGTCCCGAAGTGTTATAAACGGCCTCTGCCATATAGAGAAGGCCCTGACTGGCAGTGGCAGTATAGGTACGCGCACCAGCTGCAGAGGATCCAATCCCTACGGAGAGAGCGGCAAATTCAGACTCCACGTTTATGAACTCACAATCGGTAATTTTCCCCCCTTTTACCAGTGCCCCCAAATCCTCAACAATGTGGGTCTGTGGTGTAATGGGATAGGCGCAGATGACTTCAGGACGGCAAAGGCCAACCGCCTCGGCTACTCCATGTGATCCTTCAATTTGTTTCAACATATGATTCCTCTCTCAGTCAGGATTTGGTTGACGTGGATTCATAGGCCGCCCGAGCTGCTGCGATGTTGGCCTCTCCGATTTTTCCAGGAAACTTGGATTTAATGGCCTCCTCCACTGATTCAATCTTGATGACACCCGTGATGGCCGATAACGCTCCCAGGAGCACAGCATTGGGGAGGGGGCGCTTGACGTATTTCATTGCAATTTCTGTGGCGGGAACGGCACAAACATGCCCTTCAGGGAGCCGTGCCACAGCTTTTTCGATGCCTAACTCGGCGATGTCTCGGCCCGTGTTGATGAGCAGGTAACCGTCATCCGGCAGGCCGTTGAAAACATCTATGGCCTGGAAAAGAGTTGGGTCTTGCACGATGAGCGCATTGGGCTCAAGCACTGGTTCCCTCAACCGTATCTCTTTGTCGTCAATACGGCAGAAGGCGACCACGGGCGCACCCATGCGTTCAGAACCGAAGCTTGGAACCGCTTGCGCGTGTTTGCCTTCAAGGAAGGCAGACACCGATAGCATTTCCGCCGCCGAAACCACACCTTGCCCACCTCTACCGTGAATTCTCACTTGAAGCATGTTGTCTCTCTTTAGTTGAATTAGTGATCAGCAATTCTAATTGAGTCCCTCCCTCTTGTACTGTGAAGAAGTGGCAGAGCCATTGACTCATGTATAGATGAATAGTCCCCCGACAGACATATTACCGTTGCTCTTTTAAACACCTTTGGAAAAGATTTTTTTCTCGAACCCACCTTTGTCATAGAGTGCTCCATCCCAAGGCTTTCCATCTTTCATTACTCCTTCGAACGTTTCCCCATTTTCAAAAGTGAAAGTTCCCTCACCTTCCTTAATATCAGTTGTATCAAAATCACTGACTTCTTTTTCAAACCCTTGTTTGTCGTATAAGGAACCACTCAATGGTTTGCCATCCTTGAGCACTCCTTCAAACGTGTCCCCATTTGAAGAAGTAAGAATTCCCTCACTTTGTTTGATGACATACTGGGTGCAACCAATCATAAGTAGTGCTACAAGAACATAAAAACTATTCCTAATAATTTTCATAATAAACTCCGTTATTGTTTAATGAAAAAAGCAAAATTGCTTAATATTTACCAACTGTTTGCTGATTTCCAAATGACCGGGAACCTGTAACTCTTGTTTTTTCAAAACTAAGATACTCACAATTCCCCTCCCGGTCTATTAGCAAATTTACGTAGAGACACGATATCCTATAGACAGAATAAGGTGTCAAATATTTTCCCCTCTGGAACTTCTCTTGTAAAATTTTTAATTTTTACAATGCTGTGTGGGCTCTTTAGAACTATTTCTAAAAACCCCAAGAGGATAGTGGAGATAATCAACTGATTCTTGAATCTCCTCAAAGCTGTATGACTGTCAGTATAAAATGAACTTCATGCAGTAAACACAGCTTTCGAAACTCATTATATGTAAAAGGAATGGCATGTCAAGAAAAAAAACACTTTGGCTTAAATAATTGATGGCCTGACCAATATTTTTTAATTTACCACATCTTGCCTCAAGTTTTATGCTAGTTTTGAAATTGGTATTGCTCCTCAGGGAAGTGAATGTCCAGTTTAATTCTTCCTGAAAAATATATCAAATAAATAAAAGGCCTGACCAATTTAATTAGATTTATCACATCCCGGGGCAGGTTTATACTGGATTATTCCTCTGCTGCAATCAATAAGGTCTATGAGCTTTGCTGAGACATCGAAGTTCAAGGGTTTCTATTAACGAGGGGACTGGCTTAAACCCGAACTAAATCCGCTATTTTC
>CAJWQP010000141.1 GCA_913045445.1 uncultured Nitrospina sp.
TAAATTTAATACTGACTGTTTCAGATTCTCATGTGGCCGATATAGCTGAGTCCGAAGCCTTGGGTGATCGATATAATAAAATAGTCGCAATATCCAATGAAAAAGAGTGTGGGTCAAAATAGGCCATGATCCCTAAGTCCAATTGACTTCCAACCTGTTCATACAACGATGCATGAAGAGACTTGAAAACACTATGTTAAAAAGCGTACAATGGTTACTCCGATAAGCGGAGAGGACTTTCAGGAATAGGTGTCCTCGTAGAAGTCTCCTCGCATGAAGTGATTCTCGATGCAGGTTGCCAGATTATCTACTTAGTTAAATCCTGTTAAATTTCATCACCCATTTAATTTAGGGCTTATAGCTTTTGTTATAAGTCCTTTTTGTATGGTTCTTTACGATTATGATTATAGCCAACGAAGTTGAAAAATCTTTTGGTCCTCAAACACTGTTTGAGAAGATGTCTTTTCTCATAAACAAGGGCGAACGTGTTGGATTGGTGGGTAAAAACGGCACGGGGAAATCTACTCTGTTTAAGATGATTCTTGAGCAGGAGAGTTATGACTCTGGTTCTCTCACCTGGCCCAAAGGTTATGCCATTGGCGCTCTGGAACAGATCATTCGTTTTACTCAACCTACTGTTCTCAAGGAGTGCGTTCAGGTTTTGAGTCCTGACAAACAATGGGATCACTACAAGGCGGAGATCATATTATCGGGGCTGGGTTTTTCGGAGGATGATTTTTACAAAGACCCTGCATCTTTCAGCGGTGGTTTTCAGGTGAGGATAAACCTTTGTAAAGCGTTATTGGCAAACCCTGATATGCTTCTGCTTGATGAGCCTACCAACTATCTTGATATTCTTTCACTCCGTTGGCTCAAGGACTATCTGAATAAATGGCCTGGTGAAATGATTCTCATCACCCATGATCGCGACTTCATGGATAAAGTCACCACGCACACTCTGGGTTTGCATCGCAAGCAGGCGAGGAAAGTCGCGGGTAATACGATTAAATATTATGAGCAAATCATTCAGGAAGAAGAGGCCTATGAGTTAACCCGGAAAAACCTGGAGAGCAAGCGTAAAGAAATGCAGTCTCTCATTGATCGGTTTAGGGCAAAAGCTTCCAAGGCCGCTATGGCTCAGTCCCGCATCAAAATGATGGAGAAAATGGGGACCATGGATAAACTGAGCAGTGAAAAAAATCTGGGGTTTAGATTCAACCACCGCCCCTGTCCGGGCAAAACAGTAATGACAGTAAAGGACCTGTCCTTTTCCTACACGGGCAAACCAGAGGACAATATTTTTTCAGATATTTCATTTTCGATAGGAAAGCAGGATCGTATTGGTATCATCGGAGCCAATGGAAAAGGCAAGTCAACCTTGTTGAATTGTCTTGCTGGTGAACTGGTTCCTTGTACCGGTTCGATCACCAAACATCCATCGGCTTTTCCGGGACATTTTGGTCAGACTAATATTGACCGTCTCGAACCGGAGAACCGGGTGCTGGATGAAGTCCTTCGCAGTAATCCCAGCTTGTCCTTACAAGCCGCTCATAGCATATGTGGAGCCATGATGTTTGATGGCGATTTGAGTAAGAAAAAGGTGAGTGTTTTGTCGGGTGGTGAGAGAAGTCGAGTTCTGCTGGGGAAAATTATCTCTCACCCCACCAACCTGTTACTTTTGGACGAACCGTCTCACCACCTGGATGTGGAATCCATTGAGGCTTTGATCGAGGAATTGAATGATTATGCAGGTGCTCTTGTGATCGTTACCCACTCAGAACTGATTCTTAAAACTCTGGCAAAAAATCTGATTATCTTTCATCAGGGCAGGGCGGAATACTTTCATGGCGGATATCATGACTTTTTAGATAAAGTTGGCTGGGAAGGAGAGCCGGTTGCTGAGAAAAAAGTAAAAACTAAAGTGAATAAAAAAGAAGCGCGAAGGTTGCGCGCCCTGGAGCGCCAAAACGCGCAGGCCAGCTAGTATGTGATTCTGGAAATATCTCTATTCTCCTTTCCTCACAAGTCCCCTCTATAGCTTGATAAACATATACGCCAGGTCGCCAATACCGAACACTTCTTGAGAGATGTTTGCCAGCTGAAATGGAATTTATTAATAAAAATATAGTATTCATTTTATCGCTGATTTTGTCTTACGCTATCGTAAACACTACAGGCGCGCATTGGCCAGGGGTAATTCATTCGATGTTTGGAATCAGCCCAGACTGGTCACCGACAAAATATAAATTTCCAGTCGTCGTATTGGCATTGATGATTTTCCCGATAATTGGCTGGCTAAAAAAGAAGTTGAAGCTGTAACGTCAGGGGATGAACGAGTACAGATCTCAACGACAGGGCGGAACGTTATTTGTAAAGAAATTATCAATATTAGCGGTAATGGCAATCCTTTAGTATTTACCGGGGCAATTCTCTGAGGCTTGCCACTCTATCCAAAACGGATTACAATCTGGCTTTAACGGCGAGAGTAAAACTCAGTCAAAAAGTGAAAAGTTCGCAGAAAACGGCAAAATAGTGGCAAGAGTCACGAAAATCCACTTTTAAAGATTTAGCTTTAATAATATAACTATATATTACAAATATTTGCCCTCGTAGCTCATCTGGATAGAGCACCAGATTCCTAATCTGGGGGTAACAGGTTCGAGTCCTGTCGAGGGCACTTTTTTTAGTGGATTGTTGGGTCTAT
>CAJWQP010000142.1 GCA_913045445.1 uncultured Nitrospina sp.
CTTCTTTCATCCCGACCGTCCACCCGTCAATGAGAAAGATCTATATCCACCCCACCAAACAATTTTGAAAACAGGTTGTATAGAACAGCTAGGATAAGCCCGGCTACGAACCCGAAGGATGCAAAACTTAATGGCATACCTACAAGTGCAAAAAATGCTAGTGCGGTACCCAGATTAAGTGAACCTGTAGTGACTAAATCATAAATAAAGCCACCAAATGAATACAGTATTCCGCAAAGCAAACCAACATATGCCAATAGAATCCCTTGAAGTTTTGCAAGGGAGAGTACTCTAATCTTTTTCAGTCTTGCCATAACTTTTCTTTTGCCCTTACTAGCAGGCCACACAAATATGATCAAACTTTTTCATTTATCAAAAAATATAACAGTGTTTACTTCTTTCATCCCGACCGTCCCCCTGTCAGTTACCAGGTTGAGATTGGGAAAGTGGTTGAGAAAGTAACAAATTAAAGAAGAAAGAATATCGAAAGAATTAAACATCATCGCATTCTTTATGTACAGCTGATTTAATTGGTTTAAAGTGAATATGCTCTTTAGGTAAATAAAAACTTGCTAATATCTCTATAAATATAAAAAAGAAAGCTATTGAAGCGGTTATATAAGCACCTTCACCTATGGCAGATACGACTTCAATAAAATGGCTAATGCCATGCAATCTTAACCCCCATCTTAATATTTCTAATAAATTTCTTTTAAACATATTTTACCCCATCCCAACTTTTTACAAAGAGGTGGTCTACCTCAACCGCACACTCATCAGAGGTGCACCCAGTCTGCTGAAAGGCTTGTTCCTGGAGGATTTCATCCATTTTCCCCCGTTCAATAACCTTATACTTGCCTGTTGTAACTAACTCGTCTCTAAACCTGTTTGTCAAAGCCTTGGCTTCGAGATTTTTCCTCTTAATTTTTGTGATTTCAGTTAGAACAGTATCGCCTGCGACACCATCTTCCACGAAAGTTACGATATTGCCAATTCGACCGACAGCCGAATTGGAATAGGTTAAGCTGTCCAGATAAATTTCATGGCGGTCGCCGATATCAAATAAGTTAGTCATCCACGTTACAGTATTTTCTCAATTATTTTATCGGTTTCCGGATCTTTGAGGATCTGCTTGGTTTTTCCATCTGGCATAACTTCAGTTTTTAATAGAACCTTTCCATCTATCTCAGTTATGGATCTAAGATGTTCGACAGATTCTTCACCATACCAAACCTCTAGTTGGATCGGCTCCCATTGCTTCGACTCAGCGGACTTATAACAGGCATCGATCATGGCATTGACAACATAACCGTCATAGAAAGTTTCCATCGGTTTGGTGTTGTTATCCAAACAATTGAACATTTCATTAAACATGTCGGTATACCCAAGTTCTGCCGCCTCATCACCAACAGGAAAAAGCCAGCCTGTATCACCTTCTGCCTTTTCTGCCACGTAGCCGCCCTGTCCAACTGAGGTAAACATCTCGTAACCAGTTCTCAGCCAATGATTAAGCCAGATGGTCCCTTCCGAACCAGAAATTTCGTCGCGAAGATCCATCCCACCCCGAAAAGCCCAACTGACCTCAAATTGACCCATAGCACCATTTTCAAACCGGATTAGACCAATTCCGTGGTCTTCAGCATCAATGGGATGGACAAGTGTATCAGCCCAACACATTGCTTCAACAGGCCGGATGCCCTTGCCCACGAAATTGCGAATGATCTCAACGCAATGGCATCCCATATCGACAATCGCCCCACCTCCAGCTTGTTCAATATCCCAGAACCAGTCACTATGAGGTCCAGGATGTGTTTCGCGAGATCTGACCCATAAGATTTTCCCTAGGGCTCCGTTTTTGACGGATTGAATTGCCTTCAACGTCTTGGGAGGATAAACTAAGTCTTCCAAGTAACCATTGAAGACACCAGCTTTTTCAACGGCATCCAACATCCGTTTGGCTTCGTCGGCATTCCGTCCCAGAGGTTTAGTGCACAGAACTGCTTTACCTGCTTTCGCTGCGGCAATCACTGCTTCTTCGTGGCGATGATTCGGCAAACCGATAATTACTGTGTCAGTTTCTGGACAGTTGATAGCTTTTTTAAGGCTGGTAGACCCGTTAGGTACTCCCCATTTGTCTTGAAAACCTTTTGCCCGCTCTTCAGATCGTGAATAAACCATATGAACCTGTTCCGGTCCACGCTGATTATGAAGTGTTAAGGTATAAAAATCAGCGATAAAACCCGTACCTAACATGGTAATCTTATGTGGTTGTGCCATCAATTTTCTCCTTCGTCGTTTGGGAGTTGCTATGTATTTTTTTGCTACTAAATCTTTCGCCGCATTTCAGCAAGCAATAGTTTTACTTTGCTTGCTAAATTCGGAAACTCATCCTCATCAATCCAAAAAACTTTTCAGGCTCATTTGAAGAGCGGCAAACACCACTGATACGATAATGATCACACGATAGGGCTTTTCGGGGATTTTTTTTACGATCCAAACCCCCGCAAAGGCACCAAGAACAATGGCAGGAATAAGGACCAGATCAAACAAAAAAGTTTTTACCTCGATAGTCTCCCATATGAATATGTGAAAAGGTAGTTTAAACAGATTCACAAACAGG
>CAJWQP010000143.1 GCA_913045445.1 uncultured Nitrospina sp.
TAATTGCGTATCGATAGGGCATGAGGGAATTATGAAGTAAAAAGGTCGAGAAGGCAAAAAACAAAAGACTACTTTATTTAACAAGAAGTTGTCTGGTATGATGAATGATGATAATTGTATATGGACGCATTAAAAATTGTACAGAAATTAATGAAAAATGAACTTTCCATATAGAGCGGTATTGTTTGACTGGGCTTATACACTGGTTGACCTCGTTCATGAAGATGACCGAGCGGCGTTCGTGCGGATTGCAGAGTTTTTGCGAGGGAAGGATATCGAATTGCCCGAATTTGAGGTTTTGTTCGAAGCTTATCAAGGTCTGTTTTATGGCTTGATAAATGAATCACGTCAGACTCACCGGGAAGCGTGTTTTGAAACGGTTCTGCGTCACCTGTTTTTCCAATATGGGATAAAAATTGAGGGCCGCACTTCGTGGAAAGAAATATTGACCATTTACTATGAAGTGATTCATGGTGTCAGAACGATTTATCCCGATGTCATTAGCACGCTGGAAAGATTTCGTGACTCGGGAGTGAGGATGGGTGTTATCTCAAACACGACCAACCCGCAGTTCATTAAAGATGAAGAGCGGCATCGAACCGGGTTGAACCCGTATTTTGAATTCGCGCTTTACTCATCCAGCACACCTTACCGCAAGCCTCACCCCTCTATATTTAATGCGGCGATTGCAAGGTTGCAGATAGATACAGAAGATATTCTCTTCGTTGGCGATAATTTGCAGATGGATGTGGCCGGTCCACAGGCAGTGGGAATATCCGCCGCCTGGCTTAATCGGAAAGGTTCCTCTTTAAGTGATGGTATTATTCCCGACTATCAGATAAACAGTTTGTCCGAATTGCTTCAGATTGAACCTCTCAAAGTATGATGTGTTTCTTAATAGTCCAGCGATTTTAAAATATTCCATGCACCGTTTTTTTACAGCGCCTGAAAACATCACTGATGAAAAGGCTGTTTTGTGCGGAACCGATGTGGCTCATATTCGCACTGTGTTACGTCTTAAAGGTGGGGATCGGGTGCAGGTTCTTGACGGGCTCGGCAATTGTTATACGGTGATCCTGTCGCGCGTGGGCCGGGACAAAATTGAGAGTCGAATCGAATCTAAAGAAGATGTGGAGGATTGTGAATCCCCGCTGACGGTTAGTTTGGGGCAGGGAATGGTGAAGGGAACGGGATTTGATGGCATCGTGCGTCGGGCGGTTGAACTGGGCGTTGGGCATGTTAGACCCGTCAGCGCAAAACGCTGTATCGCAAAACTATCAAAAGAAGATAGCGCAAAAAAAATCGGACGCTGGCAACGCATTGCCAGAGAGGCATCTAAACAATGCGGACGGGCCAGAGTCCCTGAAGTAGGTCCCAGGGCATTCTCGGTTAGAGATTTTTGTTTTGCTCATCGCGAGTCCGACCTGAGACTGATTTTCTGGGAGGAAGAACAGTCTGTTTGCATAGGAGACTTGCCACTGAAAACCCGGGTCAAGTCAGCGGCTGTTCTTATTGGCCCGGAAGGCGGGTTTGCCGCTGAAGAAATTGAGAGTGCCATGGAATATGGATTTCAGTCGGTTTCCCTGGGTCCACGTTTGCTAAGAACGGGTACGGCTCCGCTTGCGGTTCTCTCTATCCTGCAACATCTTTGGGGCGACTTGTGATTACTCTAATGTTATTCCTGAAAATTAATTTTTTAAATTTTCGTTTTAATGGTAGATTTTCTCATTACTCGTTTTTTGAGATTGGAAGTGAATTGACTCTATGAACTATCAATGTGATCTGGACATTTTTGAAGGCCCGCTTGATCTTCTGTTGCATCTTATCAAAGAGCAGAAGATGGATATCTATGATATTCGTGTTGCGGAGATCACCAAACAGTATTTGGAATACCTCGACCTGTTGAGTGAGTTGAATCTTGAGATGGTCGGAGAGTATCTGATCATGGCCGCAGAGCTTACGAAGATAAAATCCAAAACACTTCTGCCTGCTCAAGAAACGGAAGAAGATGTTCTGGCGGCATCAGGAGAAGATCCACGTGCAGAACTCATGCGACGTCTGCTGGAATACCAGCGCTATAAAGAAGCCGCCTTTGAACTCAGGCAAAAGGAGTACAACCGGCAACAACTTTTTACCCGCATTGGGGAAGTTGAGATAGATGACTCTGAAGAAAAAGTGCTGATTGAAGCTAACGTCTTTGATCTGCTGACAGCCTTTCAAAAGGTTTTAAAAGAGAAGGCGTTCGTAAAAGATTATGAGATTAAAGTCACAACCCTTTCCGTTTCTGACCGCATAGGCGATGTCATGGAAATTTTAAACGCGTCCGAGAGCGTCACTTTCGCCTCGTTATTTACAGTGCTGAATACGAGGCAGGAAGTTATCGTTACATTTCTGGCTATTCTTGAACTCATGCGGATGCAGTTGATTCGAAGCCAGCAGGCGAAACAATTCGAAGCCATCCGTCTGTATGCGGCTGTCGACAGAGAAGCCCAGGAAGGGATATTAAAGGAGTTTTACGATTCAGGGGAAGCTGAAAATCTGCCCCAGGGTGGCGACCCCGCAGAGTAAATTTTCACTTCTCGTAGTGAATAT
>CAJWQP010000144.1 GCA_913045445.1 uncultured Nitrospina sp.
CATACTTTTTCTTTCCGCATGCACAAGCCTGGGGCCCACTTCCTTGAAGGGAGAAAGGAATAATTACAATGTCGCCGTCCAGCGGACGAATGATGAGCAATTGTTACTCAATCTGGTGCGACTCAAATACAGGGACACCCCATTTTTTCTTGAGGTGAGTAGTGTTGCTTCTCAGTTCACTATGAAAACAGACGCAACGATCAATGCTGAACTACCCGATACGGGACTCAATATTTTCACATTTGGTGGTGGAGCCAGCTATCAGGAACGCCCAACAGTCACCTACTCACCGCTTCGAGGAGACAAATTTATCAAACATGTTTTATCTCCCGTCCCGCTTAAAACCATCTCTCTGCTATATCATTCTGGATGGAGTATTGAGCGTATCCTTAGATTATCCCTGCAAAAAATGGGTTCGCATAAAAATGCTCCCGGAGCTTCGGGACCCACCCCCGAACATCCTCCCCAATTTGAAGGGTTCGTGCAAGTCGTCAAACTATTTCGTTTCATGCAAAACCGTGGCGTCCTCGAAGTCGCACTAGACTCTTCCCAGGGAACATCCAGGCTCATCCTGCAAATAGCGGATGAGGCGAAAGACTGGCCTGAAGTCCGCAAACTTTCCGGCTACCTAGGCAACCCTCCCGGTCAAATGAGATATATTTTGTCCAACCACAAAACCGCAAACGAACCAGGCCAAATTCCGATCGTTACTCGATCTCTGCTCGGCATCATGTTTTACCTTTCACAAGCCGTGGAATCTCCTGAAGCACATAGAAAATCAGGAAAGGTCACCATAACCCGTTATGAATCCGGTGAAGAATTCGACTGGAGCAAAGTCACGGGTGATCTATTACGCGTTCGGTCGCAGTTTAACATTCCAGACACAGCCTCTGTTGCGATTTACTATCGAGACCATTGGTTTTATGTTGACGACAGCAATCTAAGTTCTAAATCAACTTTTTCGCTTCTCACACAAATCTTCGCCCTGCAGGCAGGTGACATCAAAGACGTTTCTCCCATGCTCACGCTCCCTCTCGGCGGCTAGCAGGTTGATATTAAGTCAGGTTTATCGCAATACCTGGGGGAACATTGACCTATGAAATGTCCCAAATGCGGATATCAACAAGCTTCAGGCGAGACCTGTATCGAATGCGGAATTATTTTTTCAAGATATTACGACTAACACGAACGTATAAAAGAAGCACTATCTCCCGCCAGAGAAAATACTGCTGAATCCACGCCTGAAGATTCGATTCCCATATCATCAGACTCATCTTCATTTATGAGGAGTCTGTTTGCTCTGCATAAATCCCCATGGAACCCAGTTTCCGCACCCGCAACCGCATCCATATCCTTCCTGTTTGCAGTATTGTTTTATTTACTAAACCAGCATTCAGTCATGGTGAACAATAATGAATCCATAATTTTGTATTTACTGCATCAAACCAACCTTGTCTTTCACGAAGCCGGACATGTTATTTTTGGCATATTCGGCAGGGTCATAAAGTATTCTCGGTGGAAGCCTGGGACAACTCATGATTCCTTATGGTAATCGTTCACTTCTGGTATCGGCGTAATGTGACAGGATTCGCCTTTGGAGCATTCTGGTTTTTTGAAAACTTTCTCGATATAGCACACTACATGGCAGACGCTCGCACCCTGATTCTTCTCCTGATTGGAGGATTAGGACCGGAAACCCACGATTAGCGAAACTTGTTTGTGGAGTGGGATGTACTAAGACACGACACACAAATTGCCGCCTGGGTAAATACAACGGGATGGATCGGAATGTCATGCACATGGGCCTGGTTGGCAGGCCGATCGATATCAGGCCAGAAGACAATTTAAATCCCGAAAAAAGTAAGGTCCGTTGAAAACCAATCTATTATTACAGTCAATGGTAGCAAAAGAATTCATTTTATTCGCCTTAATTCAAAAACGATGATAACCTCCTACCCTTTAACGGTAAACTTTCTTTACAGTCTCCTCAAAAACATAAAATTTCAATAAAATATGCCGCACAACCTTTCAATTGTATTAGTTACTCCGGAAATCCCTACGAACACAGGTTCCATCGGTCGGCTTTGTCTGGCCACAAACAGCACCCTGCATCTGGTCGATCCACTCGGATTTGAAATCACCGATTCAAGAGTCAAGCGGGCGGGATTGGACTACTGGAAATACCTGCAAATAGTACGGCACAAAAATCTGGAAGCATTTTTTGACTCACTACCTCCAGAAGCTCCGACTACATTTTTTTCTACCAAGGCAAAAACCTCTGTCTTTGAACAAAAATTCAGACAGGGATCTTACCTGATTTTTGGGTGCGAAACAAAAGGCCTGGGAAAAGAACTACTGGAGAAATTTTCTGAACATACTTTCAAGATTCCACAATACGATGACCGGGTACGCTCCCTTAACCTGGCCAATGCCGCGAGCATCGTTGTCTATGAAGCGATCCGCCAGTTAGGACCATGACTC
>CAJWQP010000145.1 GCA_913045445.1 uncultured Nitrospina sp.
TAATAATTTTCTTCAAATAATGGCCAGAGAGAAAGGAAGATCACTCTGTTTTTGAGAAGGGGTCTTTTTCCAGTTGTTTTAACAAAATCTCATCTTTTGTCGGGGTGAGGTGGTTGATCACTCCGAACAGGCAGGGATCTGTGAACCCGTGTTGTTGTTTCTCCTTAGCATCCATATTATTGAATCGCTCGGGATCGAGAAGAAACGCTGTGTTGAAAAAATACTGGTCGAGGAATTCATTATAGTCAATGTCAGCGCCCATCAATTCAGGGAACATGCTGATACGCTTGTCCAGGTCGGAATAACTGTAGTCTTCCACCACCGCACCCAGGCTGTCGTAGAGGTAGGATAGGTGGTAGGAGTTCATCTCGTACCATATATCTGGTTGCACAATTGCTTCCAGCAACCTTTTAGAAATCGAGTTTAATATCTCCGCTCCGCCAAACCGACATGTGTTGGGAAAAAGAGGTTTCAGACGTTCTGCCGCCTCTTCAGGAGCCACTTGCTGTAGTCCATAGAATATATCCCGGTCCCCCACCAGCGTTTGGATGATAAAATTGTAGGGATCAAATACGGGTTCCTGATCTTCCGAATCAAACGCATCGGGAGTTGGAAGATAAATGTTTTCCTTGAAATATAGCACGGTAGTATGGTTTCTATGGGCGGACAATTAATTCACAAAAAGGATTAATTGTTCAAAAATATTAAAAATGTAATCCCTTTTACGCCCAAATGGCGTATAATCCGTTTTCGCGGAAAAGCCGTTTTCGGCTTTTTCAAGCCCTGGATACCGATTTTAGCATGATTTGTCAATTGGCAGACTTGAAAATGGCTATGGATGCATCTCAATTAAAAAAAGCCTTAAAACCTTTTAAAATGGGCGACTCTGTGTTAGAGGGGTATCTTCATCTCTATAAAAAGTTCCAGCAGGGGCCTAAAATGGTGGGCCGTTGGAAATCTCTCCGTAGTCCTGATGCTAAAAAGCTGGTCGAGTACAAATCTCTTCCTATTCCCGAGCGGGCATCTTTAGAGTTCGCACTTGCCCGGCTGGCTGTGTGTAAACTCAACGGCGGTCTTGGTACCAGCATGGGGTGTCGAGGTGCCAAGTCGGCCATTGTGGTCCGGGATAAAAAGACTTTTTTAGACCTTATTGCCGAGCAGGTGGGTGCGCTTAATAAAAAGTATCAGGCCGACGTCCCGCTCATATTCATGAATAGTTTTCACTCTCATGATGAAACGGAACGCATTGTTGGAAAATACATGGGCGAACCGGAAATCCTGTCTTTTTGTCAAAATCAGTATCCACGGTTACTGGAAGATGACAGTGGATTTCTCAATCCTAAAAAACTGGGTTCAGAGGCATGGTATCCACCGGGACATGGGGATCTATATTCCTGTCTTTTTGCAAATGGATATCTTGATCGTCTGTTGAAGGAGGGGCGTGAATATCTTTTTATATCTAATGCAGATAACCTTGGGGCAACTGTTGATCTAAAGATCCTTGATTACGTCATCAAGCAGGATGTTCCCTTTTTGATGGAGGTGACGCCCAAAACAGTCGCCGATACAAAAGGTGGAACTCTATACATGGATAAAGATCACATTAAATTATTGGAAGTTGCCAATGTGCCTGTCGAGCATATTCCTGAATTTTGCGGGCAGGGAAAATTTAAAATTTTTAATACCAATAATATCTGGGTTAATCTGGTTCAGTTAAAAGAGTTGCTGAAAAACGGGCCACTTGACCTGGATGTGATTGTTAATCGCAAGCAGGTTAAAAATGCGAAGGTGATACAGCTGGAAACTGCGGTTGGAATGGCGCTCAATTCTTTTCCTGGCGCGGTCGGACTGACTGTTCCCAGGGGTAGATTTTTGCCGGTGAAGAAAACCAGTGATCTTTTGCTAGTGCAGTCTGACCTCTTTAGCCTTGATCGGGGAACTTTGAAAAGGGATATGGGCAGAATAGAACCCGGCCTGCCGCGAATCAGTCTGGAAGATCCTTTTAACGACCTCAAGGAATACCAGAAGCGGATCCCGATTGCCCCCGATATTACGGAATTGGATTCCCTGGAAATTCAGGGCCAGGTTCGTTTCGGTGGCAGAGTGACGCTTAGAGGAAAAGTCCGTCTCGTTTCCGGAAAGAAAACACTCCGCATTCCCAAAGGGGCTGTGCTCGAAAACAAAGTAGTTGAACAGTAAGTATTCCTTCCTGAATTTAAATTTCTTAATTTCATTCCCCCGTCTTTTCTTTTGCGGTCGCGTTCCGTGTTCGCCAGCGGATAAGAACTGTTAAGGCAGAAAAAATAATCAAGATAGTCAAAACCACGTGAAACTGGGTCGACCCGATTTCAAGGAGGGTGCTTCCAAAAAAGCCGTAGGCGAATGCGCGAGGCGT
>CAJWQP010000146.1 GCA_913045445.1 uncultured Nitrospina sp.
GCAACGGACTTCTAATCCGTAGGTCGCAGGTTCGAATCCTGCCAGGCGCGCCATACAAAATAATGGGTTAGTCGGGAATGGCTAGCCCCTTTGTTTTTCTTACTTTGCATAGGTCCAGATTAGGTCCAGTTTTTGCGCCTGTTTTGCCCAGAGGGCGAGTGGGTATCATGCCAGATAATCAGTTTTAATCAGGATGAAGATCGATTGTAATCTTTTGCTTTGAAAAAGTCTCCGCCTTTATAAATTTCCTTGTCTGTTCCCCAGTGGATTTTTTTGTCAAGTTTTTTAAGCAGGGGAATGTGTTTTGAGCAATGGATATAAGCTTCTTCTACTTTTACAAATATCCATCGCTCAGGATTCCTTCCCCCCGGTTCCTGAATGTCTTCTTTCAGTTCTTTCGCAAGACCGTCAACTTCCAGAAACTCTTCATTTCCTACAATCCGGGCTGTTCCATTCACATGCAGTCCTACGGTGCTTTCAAAGAAATCGATGAACATCAAACCGATATGTTGGTTTTCGAGAATATTGCCTAGGCTTGCCATCACTCCATTGCCTCTGTATTCAGGGCAGGCAAGAATCTTCTCATTGATCACCCGGATAAATCCCGGTTTTCCCGAACGGAAAGAGGAATCACATTCGCCCTTAGAATCTGCGGTGGCAATGAAAACCATTTCCCGGTGTGAAATGAACTCACGCATGGTGGGGTTCAGGTGATCCAGCATTTGTTTCTCATAAAAAGCCGAAGCCCTGCGTGTTGTGCCAAACTCTCTTTGTAGAATGCGTTCCCCTTTGGAACTATTGTCAGTCATCAGGCAGTCCTTATTTTTATCAGTTGTAGATAATCAAACTTGCTATTTAGCGCCATTAAACAGAGACGCGAATTCCCCGTAGCCTTCCGCCTCAACTTTATCTGCGGGTATGAATCTCAATGACGCGGAGTTTATGCAATACCTCAATCCAGTGGGTTTGGGTCCGTCTTTAAACAGATGGCCCAGATGCGAGTTTCCATTTTGCGACCTGACTTCGATGCGATTCATACCATAACTGTTGTCTCTTACAGTGAGAACATTGTCCGGTACCAGGGGTCTGGTGAAAGAAGGCCAGCCCGTTCCCGATTTGAATTTATCCTGCGAACTGAAAAGAGGTTCGCCGGAAACTATATCTACATAGAGTCCCGGTTTTTTGTTGTCCCAGTATTTATTCTTGTACGGCGGTTCAGTTCCGTTTTCCTGTGTCACACGATATTGCAGAGAGGATAATTGTTTCTTCAATTGACTCGGAGACGGTTTTTTAAATTTAACATCAGCAGATGTCGGCGCGTTTTTATCATCACCGCTCATGGAAATCTTTGACAGCTTGTAGTGAGAGTCGTTTCCCCAGATCTTGCTAATGAACTGGTCCCTGCCGGAGCCCATACGATACATTCTGTAGCGAATGACACTTTTTTTGTAAAAATCCTGATGGTAGTCTTCGGCTGGATAAAAAGCCGTTGCTTTGACAATTTGTAGCACGATCTTTTTTTTGAATCGCTTGCTTTTTGCCAGCTTGTCTCTGGATTGTTCTGCCACCTTTTTCTGGTTTTTGTTGTGGTAGAAAATAGCCGGTCGGTATTGCTTTCCACGGTCTACGAATTGTCCTTTCACATCGGTGGGGTCGATATTTCGCCACAACACTTCCAGCAGACTGTCGTAGGAAATTTTAGCAGGGTCGTAATGGATTTCTATTGCTTCCGCATGTCCTGTTGAGCCGGAAGCGACTTCCTTGTATGTCGGATTGACTTCTTTGCCTCCCGTGTACCCGGAAATAACTTTCGAGACACCCGGTAGTTTTTCAAATGGCGGTTCCATGCACCAGAAACATCCACCGGCAAAAGTCGCCCGCTTCAAACCCCCTGCAACGGCGGATTTGTTTTCATCCTTTTCGGCGCTGAATCCGTTGATGGACAGAAACAACACCAGTACCAGCGAACTGAATATGATAAAAGAAATTACATAGCTGTTTTTCATGTTAATTCTCCCCAATAAATACTTCTTTAAGGACTTTCAGAACGTTTCATACATACATCAGAACCATTGAATAATATTTGAAAACAAGTTCAACAAATATGTAGTTATGAAAAATAAAATTACATAACTCCCAGAGCTTGAGGTTAAGTCGTGTCGCTTTGAAATTCATTACATCCCGACAGTTCATCTCGATGGGCCAGAATGTACAATTAAAAAAGGTGTAGCTAAATTATCGCTCATCTTTCACTGTGTGCAAACTAATACTGTTGATTAGTGTGAATAAAAGGAGAGATTGTGATTCAAATTCCTGTCGTTAGCAAACCTGTGTTAATCTGCGTGACTATGAAAAAATTATTTTTATTCTT
>CAJWQP010000147.1 GCA_913045445.1 uncultured Nitrospina sp.
CAGATGATGGAAGAAGCTGTTTTGCTAATGTACAAATGGATAATGATGATCCTTACTGGATCAGTGTTGCTTCATCAGGAGTTTTAGTTAAAAAACCTTTCTACTCTTTAGTTATATGCAACCTGTGAATCACGCTGTTTATAAATTTGCATTGTCTGACAGGCTCAAAGCGCTGGCATTGCTTTGTTTTTGTGGCATTGCTGTTTTTTTTGCCACCATGCAATCGCCATTTTTATATGATGACGCTCACGCGATTCAGGATAATCCGTATATTAAGAATCTCTCTGATTTCCAACAATCGGTTGGAATCCAAAATATTTTCAACCGATCTGTTCTCCTTTTAACTTTCTCGGTCAATCATGCGCTGGGCCAATTAGATGTATTTGGCTATCACCTGTTTAATATTTTGCTTCATATCTGTGTCGGAATTGTACTTTACTTCCTGGTAGCAGAGCTTTTGACCCTAGAACATTCCTCTCTCCAACCTCAGCTGAATAAACTTCCGCTGGTCGCTTCTTTGATCCATCTGTTTAACCCAGTAACTGTGGAATCGGTCACCTATATTTCCAGCCGATCCTCATTATTGGCAACATTATTTTACATATTATCTTTTTACTTTCTTGTTCGGTATAGCAAGAAACTGGAAAACCGCAGGAAAGGACTCAGCCTCCTTCATTACCCTTTGTTGGCTTTTTTATTATTTCTTCTTGGCTTAGGTGTCAAAGAAATAATTGTTACGTTACCAATCATGGGAGTCCTGTATTTATGGATACAATCCCCTGCGCAAAATTTTCATAAGTTCCTTCCCGAACTTGCGGGTATTCTTATCCTGCTACTGGGTTATCTTTTATATCGCTATGTGGAAATGGGTAGCTTACTGGTTATAAAAACCGATCCATCCTCTCATCTGGTGGATCGCGGACTTTATTTTTTAACTCAGATTAAGGTTGTCATTTCATATTATTTCCTGAAATTATTATTTCCCATTAATCTCAACTTTGAACCTGATATAAGACTTGTATCGGGTCTGACCGATTGGGAGTGGATTGCGGCTCTTGCAACAATGGCTTGTCTGGCTTGTGCCGTGTTTTATCAGAAGTCTGTTCTCCTTAAAGGCGCTTTTTTTTGGGCCTTGCTTGCTATTTTGCCAACTTCGAGCATCATTCCTCTGAAACAATTTGCTATAGAACACCGAACCTATCTCCCCGGTATTGGTATAAGTGTTGGCATGGGTATTCTTTTTTTAAGAGCAATGCCTTTGGCGATCCGAGTTCGTCACGCTCTTGTATTCCTGCTGGTTATTTTTGGATTTCTCGCCATGTTGAGAAGCCTCGATTACAGAACTGAGGTTCTCCTCTGGGAAGATACTGTTGCCAAATCTCCTTATAAATCTATGGCGCACAATAATCTTGGCACCGCCTACCTATCTGAAAAGCGACTCGATGAAGCTCGTAAATCATTTGAAGTTTCGCTCGCCCTCTCACCTTCAAGCACTAATCCGTATATTAATCTGGGACATGTTCATATTCGCAATGAAGAATGGGATAAAGCCCGGTTGAAGTTTGACCTTGCCCTTAAGCTGGGGGCCAGCCGCTCACAAGTATTTTTCAATTCCGGGCTCATGAGACTTAGGCTCAATAAACCCGATGAAGCTTTACCTTTTCTTTTGAAAGCGGTCGAACTTAAATCGCATCGTTCTTTATATCATTACGAATTGGGCAACGCTTATCGCAAATTGAAGCAATATGACTCGGCCTTGCATGCCTACAAAAGGGTTATTGAATTAGAACCCGACCACGTTGAAGCACAAAACAATATTGGAGTTATTTTCTGGAATCTTAAAATATTGGACAAAGCTGAAATCGAATTTAAAAAGGCCCTGCAATTGGATGGCGATAAAATCACCATTCATAGTAATCTGGCTAATCTCTATGTTGCCCAAAAGCGTTTTGACAAAGCAATACCTCATCTCAAAACCGTTACTGCCCAGCGGCCCGATGATTTACGCGCCAAAAATTTGCTCCATATCGCGGAAGTTTTACAACAAACTAAAGCCAAATGAATGTGCCTGTCGTAAACTCAACACATCGATTCTATATTCATTTCCAACGCTGTATTTTGCTTATAGTTCTTGGTGTGCTTGTCTATGGAAATCATTTACAGAATCCATTTCAATTCGATACCGTATCCTATGTATCCAATCATATTGGTGTATCTCGTTCTCAACTTTTGAGAAAATCTACCAAAGAATATATGAACTTCTTGGAGAACGAATACCAACGAAACCACACTCAAATGGTGTAATATAATTGTGGTTCTGGTGTGATATAATTGTGGTTCTGGTGAGGAGTGAGTTAGACAAG
>CAJWQP010000148.1 GCA_913045445.1 uncultured Nitrospina sp.
ATAGAGAATGAATATTTTATTTTATACTTCCTCAATTTGAATATCCAATAGCAGAAATCATGTAATGAATGAATACAATACGAGAGTGCTAGGGCTTATTCAGCAAACACGAGGCGAAGACCTTGAGCAGAATCTTGCCACATCTATCCAGGCCATCAGAAGTTCGGCCGAACAGGGTGCACAGATTATCTGCCTGCAGGAATTATTTCGCAGTAAATATTTCTGTCAAACGGAAGATTCAGGCAGGTTTGACCTGGCCGAAACCATTCCAGGTCCTACTACCCAAACCTTATCACAGCTTGCCAAAGAACTTGAGGTTGTCATCATCGCGCCGCTGTTCGAAAAGAGAGCAGAAGGGATATACCATAATACCGCTGTGGCCATTAATGCGGATGGGTCCATTGCCGGCATTTACCGTAAAACCCATATCCCCGATGACCCCTGTTTTTATGAAAAATATTATTTTACTCCAGGAGATACAGGGTTCAAAAGTTTCCCCACGCGCTATGGTCGCGTTGGAGTTCTCATTTGCTGGGATCAATGGTTTCCTGAGGCGGCGAGACTGACGGCCTTGTCGGGGGCCCAATTTATTTTTTATCCAACTGCGATTGGTTATCAGGACTGTGATGCATCCGAGCTTGAAAAACAGGCCGCCGCATGGGAGACGATACAAAAATCCCACGCTATAGCAAACGGAGTGTTTGTGGCGGCTGTCAACCGCGTTGGGAGGGAAGGCGCCCTCACCTTCTGGGGTCGTTCTTTTGTCTGTGATCCCTTTGGTAAGGTGACCGCCAAAGCGGATGAAAATAATCCCGAAAACCTGATTGTAGAATGCAACTTGTCTGACATCGAACAGATACGGCAGAACTGGCCATTTCTTCGCGACCGCAGAGTCGATGCCTACCAAAAGTTAATACGGATATACGATGACCCCCATGCTTGAAAGCTCAACTCCCGATTCCCTGGGGTATTCCATGCCCGCTGAATGGGAACCGCATTCCGACACCTGGCTGGCCTGGCCGCATAACCTGGAGACCTGGAATGAAAATGACTTGCATGAAATAGAGAAGGTTTTTATTGAAATTATCCGTAATCTTATCGATGGAGAACGCATTAGCATCCTGATAAGCGATGAGGTTTACAAATACAAAATCTCCACGATGCTCCATCGCGAAAAAGTTTCCACTGATTCTGTTCGGTTTCATATCATTCCAACGGATGACGCATGGGCCAGAGATTTTGGTCCGAATTTTCTGGCACGGGAAACACCCATTGGCCGTCAAATTGCGGTGAACCGCTGGCGGTTCAACGCCTGGGGAGAAAAATACCCATGGGAGAAAGACAATCAGGCTCAACGGGAAATCGTACGAGAAGTAAAACTGCCCTGGTTTGATCCTGGAATTGTTCTGGAGGGGGGCGCCATTGATGTCAATGGGAAGGGAGTCTGCATGACTACTACCTCCTGCTTACTGAATCCCAACCGTAACGGCGACATATCGCAAAAGAAAATAGAGGGCTACTTGAAGGATTATATCGGAGCGCATAAAGTCATCTGGATTAACGCTGGTATTGAAGGGGATGACACGGACGGTCACATTGACAATCTGGCCCGGTTCATCAACCCGACTACAATAGCTTATGTGTCTGAGGAAGATAAAAACGATGATAATTATTCAAGACTAAAATCCATTCCCGAAACACTTAAAAATGCCACCGATCAAGACGGTAAACCATTCAGCCTAGTCGCTCTGCCCATGCCAGTGCCAATCAGGCACGGAGCAACTCGCTTACCTGCCAGCTACGCGAATTTTTATATCGGCAACCGTTCTGTTTTGGTTCCATCTTTCCACCAGAAAAAAGATGAGACTGCGATCAATATTCTAAAACCATATTTCCCGAGAAAAAAAATAATCCCCATTGACTCACGCATACTTGTACAGGGCCAAGGCGGAATACATTGCATCACGCAACAACAGCCCGCGCACTCCCCATCAGAGTTTCATCCTTTTACTCCGGAAGAAGAACGGGCATGAGTGCCTCTTCTTGAGATTCCACATCTGCTTGAAGTGATTTTTCCAGTCCCTTAAAAAATTATTTAAAAAATAAAAAACAGGGACTGAATTCTCAAGTTTACATTAACCCCCGAATTATCAATTATTCTATAAAATCCATCTATAGTTAGATTTTTTACAAGCCCAATTTTTATGAAATGACAAATTGATTTTTAAAAAATATCTATTTACATTAAATGTGAAAAAAGATTAACTCTCTAATCTTATTTTTAGTTAAGGGAAAAGAAATTGCCTTCATTCGTTTATGCATGTGAGGAGTGTCAAAGCGAAATAAGACACATCA
>CAJWQP010000149.1 GCA_913045445.1 uncultured Nitrospina sp.
GTGAAAGTTTCTGTCCTCTGTTTTGACCTTTCAAATAATTCTTTTGGACGGGCCGCGCTTCTGGCTCGGGGGCTTTCCCGATTTTATGATGTGGAGATCGTTGGGCCTTCCAGAAGAGGAGGAGTTTGGGCGCCGATGGAACACGTGGATATTCCTGTGAAAAAATTCACATGGAAGAGGTATCCTGCGTTTTCGTGCGTTTCACAGAATATTCTTGAGGCGATTGATGGCGATGTCATCCTGGCTTCGAAACTCATGCCCACCAGTTTTGGCATTGGTCTGAAAAAAAAACATTCCAGCGGCAAACCTTTAATTGTGGATATTGATGATTGGGAACTTGGTTTTTTTTATCATTCTGGAATTATGGGAAGGGTTGGCCGATTTCTGAATTTTTCTAATCCGAATGGTTTGCCCTATGTTTGGCGGATGGAACGATTGGTGGAAAAGGCCGATGCCGTTTCGGTGAGCAATCGGTTTTTGCAAAATAAATTTGGTGGCACCTTGTTGCCTCATTGCCGTGATACTTCTGATCTGGACCCGCAGAAGTTTAATCCGAATATGATAAAAGAAAAAATAGGTCTGGCGGGTAATAAGATTTTAATGTTCCTTGGTACTCCACGACCACATAAGGGAATCCATGATCTATTGACTGCGCTGAAACTGATTGATGACCCGGATTTGCGACTGGCAGTTATTGGCGTTGAGAATGAGCAGGAATTTACGCAAGGGATTGATGATTTGCTCAGGGACCGTGTTGTGGTTTTCCCCAAAATTCCTTTTGATAAACTTCCTGAATATTTATCGGCGGCGGATATTTTAGCTGTTCCCCAGCGCAAGACTTCTGATTCTATTGGTCAGATGCCCGCGAAAATATATGACGCGATGGCGATGGCTAAACCGATTGTTGCCACTTGTGTATCTGATATTCCTGAAGTGTTGGGTGACAGTGGTTATCTTGTTGATCCGGGTGAACCTTCCCAGTTAGCGAGTGCGATCCAGTATATTTTGAGTCATCCAGACGAAGCTCATGGTAAGGCACTGGCGGCCCGGGAAAGGTGTCGGCAAATGTATGATATGAAAAATTTAGAATCGGGTCTGCAAGAACTTGTGGCGCAAGTTACTGCTACCCAAGGCGGCGCATGATACAAATTCCACCGAGAGCGAAAATTCTTTTGATCAAGCTACGCTCTATAGGGGACGTGGTGTATAACACTGCCGTGTATGCTCCCATTAAAAAATGTTTTCCGGATGCTCATTTAACGGTGTTGGTGGAGAAGCCGTCTTACGGCTTGGTTTGTGATCATCCGTATGTTGATGAGGTGTTGTGTTTTGAAAAAGGGTCGTTCTGGAAGCAGATTCAGTTTTATAGTCGGCTGATTCTTGAAGGGTATGATGTGGCCATTGACATGCACGAAGGAACCCGTGGCTCTATGATGTGTTTTCTCACTCGTGCTCAGATGCGAATTGGCAATAAATTTGCCAAACGATCCTTTCTATATAATACCAAAATTGATTTTTCTGATCTTGAACCAAAGTTTCCTGTGGATTATCAGGTTGCTCTGATAAAAAAAATCGGAGTCTCTTTTAATCAGATCACTCCTTTGGTTCATATTCCTGATCCTGCCAGACAGCGGGCGAAGGATTTACTGGTTGAACACGGGATAAAAAGTGGAGATGAGTATTGCGTGATCCACTCGGGAACGAAAAAGGTTTACGACCAGTGGCAATATGAAAAGTTTGCTCGCCTTGTAGAAATTATTCCGGAAAAATACGGGCTCAAGGTAATGCTCACCTGTGGTCCGGGAGAGGAGCCACAAGCCAAGTCTGTTGTTGAACGGGTTCGGGGCAGACAGGTGACTTATCTTCAAACCGGACTCCAGGAATTGGGAGCTATCACTCAGGGGGCGAGGTTTGCTCTTTGCCATAACGGGGGTTATATGCACATGGCCTCGGCACTGGGCACTCCGGTGATTGCTCTTTTTGGCGTAGTCAATCCACGAGTGTGGAAACCGTTGGGTCTGCGGGATGTGGTGATTTATAAAAATATCGAATGCAGTCCGTGCAACAAGCAAACACGAAAACCGGAATGTTATGAAGGCGATGCGGAGTGCAAGCGGGTGATTACAGAGGAAGATGTCCTGGAAGCGGTTGAGCGAGTTTTAGGGTAATGGGACTGTTGAGTCTCTATGATTCGCAGGCGTTATTTTTCTGGTCTAATGAGTCACTTAAAATATGTTTGATGATAACCTCCGCCAGAAGAGTTTGCCCATCGCGATTTAAATGCTGGTGATCTTCGGGTCCGTGGAGAATTTTTGTTTTTGCCAGTTCGCGAAAATAAGGGCGCGT
>CAJWQP010000150.1 GCA_913045445.1 uncultured Nitrospina sp.
AAATCAATGAAGGCGGGCGGACTGTGGGCGATGATGCGCGCCCTGCTCAGCCGTAATAGCTGTAAAAGTTGTGCATTGGGCATGGGAGGACAAAGGGGCGGACTGCGAGATGAAAAAGGTCATTTCCCGGCGGTGTGTAACAAATCTGTTGTCGCCCAGGCTTCTGACATGCAGGGGCCAATTCCCTCCAGCTTTTTTAAGATAAATAGTATTTCAGCGCTGAGCACATGGAGTTCCTTTCAACTGGAACGAGCCGGGCGCCTGGTCAGCCCACTTATATGCGAGCCCGGTGACTCGCATTACAAAGAAGTCTCATGGGAAACAGCTCTGCAAAAAGTTTCCGAACAACTCCAATCGATTCAGCCGGAAGATACATTTTTCTACGCCAGCGGAAGATCATCAAATGAAGCCGCGTTTTTACTTCAACTATTCGCACGCACCTTTGGAACAAACAATATAAATAATTGTTCTTACTACTGCCATCAGGCTTCGGGTGTCGGCTTGTCCCAAACTCTGGGAACAGGCACCGCGACCATTCAACTTGAAGATCTCGACAACACCGATCTTATATTCCTGGCAGGCGCCAACCCCGCCAGTAACCACCCACGATTCATGAAGATCCTAATGGATACCCGACGCCGGGGCGGTCAGGTTATTGTAATTAATCCAGCACGCGAATTGGGACTCGAAAAGTTCAGTGTACCCTCAGATTTCAGAAGTTTGCTGTTCGGGTCAGACATCGCAAGCGCCTACATCCAACCCAATATTGGCGGGGATATCGCCTTATTCAAAGGCATAGCAAAGGCACTTTTCCAAATCGAAACCCAAAACCCAGGATGCATTGCCCAGGATTTCATTGCTAACCACACTCATGGTTTTGATAATTATAAAAAGCATATTGAAGAAACATCATGGGAAAATATTGAGCAAGACTCAGGACTCACACAAACAATCATTGAGGATATTGCCAGCAAATATGCCAGAGCCAAAAATGTGGTGTTCGCATGGGCAATGGGGCTGACGCATCATGCACATGGGGTCGACAACATAAAAGAAATCGTCAACCTCTCACTCCTAAGAGGAATGACAGGAAAGAAAAATGCAGGGCTCCTTCCATTGCGCGGTCACAGCAACGTTCAGGGAATCGGATCAATGGGATTCACCCCTAAATTAAAACAATCCACATTTGATAACCTTAAAAAACACTACAACGTTACACTTCCGCAAGACCAGGGACTGGACACCCTCAGTTGCATGGAATATGCACATCAGGGAAAGATCAAATTTGCATGGAACCTCGGCGGAAATTTGTACGGCTCCAACCCTGATTCACAGTTTGCCAAGGAGGCACTCAGTAAAATTGATTTAAATTTGTACTTAAACACGACACTCAACGAGGGTCACTTTCAAGGACGCGGTATAACCACTATCATACTCCCCGTGCTGGCAAGAGATGAAGAACCTCAACAAACCACACAGGAAAGTATGTTTAATTATATCCGTTTGAGTGACGGCGGGAAAAGCAGGTACGCAGGCCCAAGAAGCGAAGGAAATATTATCGCAGATATCGCAACAAGAATACTAAAAGAGAGCCCGGTTAAATGGGAAGATTTTCGCCTGAATGGAAACATCAGAAAACTTATTGGAGAAATTATTCCGGGTTTTGAACAAATAAATAATATTGAACAAACCAAAGATGAATTTCATATTGCCGGGCGAATTTTACATTCCCCTGAATTTCCTACGACCGATGGGCGGGCAAGTTTCACAGTGTGTGCTTTACCAAAATTAAATATTAATTTAAAAGGTCCCCTGACCTTCAAACTAATGACCATCAGATCAGAGGGACAATTCAACACAGTTGTGTACGATAAAGATGACCGTTATCGCGGTGTAAATTCCCGCGACATTATATTTATGAACTCGGAAGACATTAAATCATCAGGTATACAGGAAGGGGATCCAGTTGCAGTAGAAAACGAAACAGGAGTACTGGAAAAACAAAGAGTCGTGGCTTATCCGATCAAATCAGGGAACGTCATGATGTATTATCCGGAAGCTAACGTCCTGGTACCAAGAAATTTTGATATTAATTCACGAACACCCTCATTCAAGTCAGTTGACGTAAAGATCACCAAAGATAAATAATTAATCAAAAACCAGTTCTCTCTCGCTGGCGGTAACTCAGGCCACTGAAGAATGTTATCAAGCTTCAGCATTATTATTTTCCGTGGGAGTTGGAGCAGGAAATCTCAAAGTTTGTAGATCATTACAACCACCACCGGTATCATGAAT
>CAJWQP010000151.1 GCA_913045445.1 uncultured Nitrospina sp.
TTTAAGTCGAAAAGGGATTCCCTTGCCTTCATTCGCGTTCCATCTGCGGTCACAATGATCACGTGCCCTTTGGCCTTACCGACTCCCGTTTTGTTATTGACCTTAACTTTATCTGCCCAAAGAGTTCGGTCCTGGTACTTAACTTTTACTCTTCCCCAGGCGTATATACTTTCTTTTTCTGTTCCTTGAATCACATGATCTGCAAATACGCTTACGGGTTCTTCTCGTTGTTCGTAGTCTGGTTGCGACACCTTATCGCTGAACCCGCCCCCCATTAACTTCTGTGCCAGACCTTCTCTCGCTTCAGGGAGACCACTACCGGGATATTGTAGGTCTATGGACTGAAGTAATGCTTTATAATCATTTATATTTTGCAGACCATGAATGTCTTCGTTGAATAATCTATCGGTCATTATTTCTGAGTTTTTTGAAGGATTTTTTTGTGGGGATGGGGGAGGGACGTCTTGCGCGCAGACTTCACCTGCTGTGATAAGTATCACCAGATGAAGCAGGAATATTATTTTTGAAATCTGGTTCATTTTCTTCAAAATACTGTTTGGCCTCTCCTACAGTAAATATTGAGCCGGTTATGCAAACGATATCGTCGGGACTGGCAATTTGTTTTGCTTTTCTGATAGCTTCATGAACACTTTCTATTACCTCGCAGGAGATTTGACGATGACATAAATATTCCCGGAGTCTTTCAGGGTTCTCACTGCGATCCTGGCGAGGGCGGACCAAAATAAAATGGTCGCCAAAACTTGAGAGTAGCTCCAGAATTTCATTACCTGGTTTATCCCGCATCAACCCGACAATGATTACGGCCCTCGCATATGAGAACAGGCCCTTGACGGAAATCGCCATTTTCTTGACAGCTTCCGGGTTATGCGCGCTATCTAGTATTATGGTCGGTCTGTCTGAAACAACCTCCATCCGGCCATCCCAATGGGTTGTTTCAAGCCCGGTTCTAATCGACTGTTCGCTTAATTTCTTTCCCGCTTTGTCAGCATGATGAATGCACGCAGACACAGCTAGAGCCGCGTTATCGGCCTGAAAATCTCCTAGAAGAGAGATTTTAAGGTTTTCAAAGCGGACATGATTATTGCTATACGTCAGGAATTGAGAGGAGGGTTCCTGCCCCGTCCTTTTCACCCTGAAATGTTCGCCTAGAAGCTTTATTTCTGCTGACTTATCTCTGGCGACTCTTTCAATTGTTTCTACGACTATCTCGCTTTCATTTAGAGCAAAAACTGTACCGTTTTTCTTTATAATCGATGCTTTTTCAAAGGCTATTTGGTCTATGCTGTCACCAAGATATTTACTGTGATCAAGGGAAATAGAGGTGATTATTGATATCCCCCCTCTACAGAGGCTGGTGGCATCCAGCCGACCGCCCATTCCCACTTCAATTACGTTGATATCAGTCTTCTTCTGGGCAAAATACAGGAAGGCCATGGCAGTGCTGAATTCAAAAAATGTGATGGGAATATCAAACTTTTCGACTACCTCTTTTACCTCATGAACAAGAGGGATCATCTCATTTTCTGGTATTGGTATTCGGTCGATCTGTATTCGCTCATTAAAATGAATAAGGTGGGGGGAAGTATAAAGTCCGACCCGGTATCCCGCTGTGCGAAGAATAGACTCACAAAAAGCTGATGTAGACCCTTTGCCGTTGGTGCCTGCTATTTGGATTGAAGGGATTTTTAACTGGGGATCACCTAATTCCTTGAGGACACATGAAATGTTTTTTAATCCCAGCTTGATACCTTTTGGTATCAAGCTATATAGAAAACTTAAGGCTTCCTCGGTGGTTTGCATGGTCGTGTTGTAAGCTAGATTAGGAAAGGAAATACAGTCATTCAGATTTTAAACCGGTTTGCTTTCTATTTGCACAAATTTTAAAAAGGTAACTGTAGTGATTTTGTCCGGCACCAGCCTGGTTTTCAAAATAATATATCATCCTGTGAAACCAGCTAACTTGCCTTACTGAGGGGTGTTTAATGCGGGAAGAGGGGAGAAGGATGTGGCAGCTTTTCCACGATCGTTTGGGATATAATGAATTTACGTAAAATTTTACATAATTCATTGATTTTATGCAATTAAATCAATTGAAACGATGAATGTGGGCTGTTACTCGTCCAAATTCAATACAATTCAAGTGATTTCAGATACCTGTTTTGAATTCGTAACGGTTTTGACATTAGCATTAATTAGT